>JBFYUA010000021.1:0-6470 GCA_041300305.1 Dehalococcoidia bacterium
TCATTTTATACACCAAAGTAGGCAGCCTTAACTTCAGGGTTATTAAAGAGGTCCCGGCCTTTGCCGGAAAGTACCAGCATCCCGTTTTCTATCACGTAGCCGCGGTCTATTATGGGCAGCAGGGGGCGGGCAAACTGCTCTGTCACCAGCACAGTTACCCCGAGGTCGCGGGTCCTGCTGATGGCCTGCACAAGTTCTACCTGCAGCAAAGGGCTTAGCCCGAGCAGCGGCTCATCCAGCAATAGAAGCCGCGGCCTGACCATCAGGGCCATGCCTATACAGAGCATTTGCTGCTCACCGCCGCTCATCAGGCCGGCCTTTCTCCTTTGCAAATACTTTAACGCCGGGAAGATGGCGAAAACACGCTCGTAATCTTCTTTCAGTACATGCTTGTTTATATAGGACGAAACCTTCAAATTTTCCATGACGCTGAAGTCCCTGAAAATGGGATGCCTTTCGCGTGTCAGGATGATGCCTTTCTTCACGCGGTCTGTTGCCGTCTCAAAGGTTATGTCCTTCCCCTCAAACTCGATACTGCCGCGCACTTCAATCCTTACTCCTCCACTGCGCTCCTCGATCTCCTTAACGCGGTAGATCAGCCCCGACAGGGTATTCATCAGGGTGGTTTTACCTGCCGAATTGGAGCCGAGTACCCCGACGATCTCGCCGGGGTTAACTTCGATGCTCAGGTTGTTTAGCGCTATGGCATTCTCGTAATAGACCATCATCTCCCTGACATTTAGAATAGCCATCAGCGCTCCACCTCAGCGCTGGTTCCGAGATAGGCCTGTACCGCCTGCGGAGAGCTCACGACTTCCTGCGGTGAGCCCTCTACGATTAATTTACCGTAATTGAGCAGCAGCAGCCGGTTGGCCACCCTGACCATTTCCTTTACCCTGTGCTCGACCATGATTATAGTTATGCCCTTATCGCGCTGCTTTTCAATGACGAACATGGTGCTGGCTACTTCCGACATGCTCATACCTGAAAAGAGCTCGTCGAGCACCAGCAGTTCCGGTTGCATAGCCAGGGCGCGGGCCAGCTCAAGCCGTTTTACATAGCCATGGGGTAAAATGCCCGCGGGTTTAAACGGTACCGCGGTGTCACGCTCAAAACCCACTTCTTCGAGATAATCCAGCGCTATATCGTCCTTTTCCCCATACCGGGAACCAGACAATTTCAAAGCCCTGGGGGAACATAGCGGTATGATAATGTTTTTATAGGCGGGCATATGATAGAAAGGGCGCACCATCTGCAGCGTCCGTGCCACCCCGAGTCCACAAATTTTGTGAGGTTGCCAGCCCGTTATATTTTTTCCGCGGTAATACACCGTGCCTGCATTGGGCTTGAGGAACCCCGTAATCAGGTTAAGCAAAGTGGTTTTCCCGGCGCCATTGGGTCCGATTATGCCTAAAAAATCTCCCGCGTGTACTTCGAAAGACACGCAATCAACGGCCTGCACACCGCCGAAATTTTTCGATATGCCGTCCAGTTTAAGGATCGGTTCATTGCTCAAATCGCATCTACCTTCCGTTCAAACTGCCGGTACTTGCGCTCGATATACGGGAAGATACCCTCGCGGATGGTCAGAGCGAAGATAACCATTAACATGCTATACAGGGCAATCCTCAGCGGACCGAGATCGCGCAGCGCCTCCGTGGCAAAAGTCAGGATCGTTGAACCAAGCAGCGCCCCGGCAAAACTTCCACTGCCGCCTATCACCACGCTGGCAACCGGCAATATCGAATAGTCTAGAGAGAAACTGGAAAGCCCGGCATACATCAGCAGGTGTGTCATAAGGGTGCCGGCAAAGGCTGCCGCGCCGCTGGCAATAAGAAGGACCTGTACTTTTCGCCAGAACACATTAATGCCCGAAGCCGTGACCGCTATGTCGTCCTGGCCGATGGCCCTGGCGACCAGTCCCCAGTCTGAGCTCATCATACGGCGGAAGCCGAAAAAGCATATGATCAGTGCAGTTATGGAAAAATAGGCCGCAACCCAGTAATTCGGGAAGGCATCAGCGCTAACGCCCTCCGTCCCGCCTAAAAAGTTGGTAGCCTGGATGACCCTGATAACGAGCATGGGAAAAGCCAGGGTTACCATGGCGAAATATATCCCTCTAAGTTTAAGTGTGCCCATGAGAAAAGCCGTGCCGAGAAGGGCCCCACCAATTGCCCCGGCCGGGATGGTCAAATATATCGGCCAGTGAAAATAGTGATTTAACGCCGCCGCGATATAGCTGCCCAAGCCAAAGAAAAGAGCCTGTCCCAGGGAGAACATCCCTGTCATGCGGAGGAGGTCCCAGCTCATTGCCATTATTCCCAGGATGGCTAAAACTACCATGACCTTGGCCCAATAGCTATTCCCTGAAAGCTCCAGCACCAGGGGCAAAACAAGTAGCAATACGAAAGGTATAGCCCTCGGTAAAACCAGGTAGGTTATCTCCCGCCAGGACGATAAGGCAAAAATATCAGCAGACCTGACAAATATGCCACGGTCGGTCCTTTCTTTCCGGCTTTGTTTATTCTTCTCGTCCAAAGCTTCAGACTTTTTCCTCAAGTTCTTTTTGTTTGCCGAAGATACCGGACGGTTTGATGAATAGAACCAGCACTATCGCCAGGAATGTGACTACCATTACCCATTGCGAGCTGAAAAGTGTCGCGGTGGTAGTTTGTGCGTAACCTATTATAAACGCCCCTACAATAATGCCCGTGGTGCTGCCCAGTCCCCCCAGCACACCCACAGCAAGGGCATAAATGAGGACGTCGTACGCGCCGTCTACCGTCAGGAACCCCTGCGGGATTATACATAACGCCGCTACAACCGCCAGTACAGCGCCGATTCCCATTGATAACATTGCGAGGAGATTGTTATTAAGCCCGATGGAGAGGGCAGTCAATTCATCCTGTGACATCGCCCTGAAAGCGAGACCGATGCGGGTATAACGTGTGACAGCCCAGAGGACCAGGAACAGCAACAACCCTATCAATATTATCATCAGGCGCTGATTTTCAATACCGATGCCGGCTATCTCTAGGTATCCCGGGATAAAAGCCGGCAGGTAACGGTTATGCCCAATGAAACCGGTTGCCCGCAGCATTTCAGTTATAAAGATGCCGAGTCCCATAGTAACTACAACTTCAGACAGCATCGCCCCCCTGATACGCTGCACTGCAAAGCGGTACGTCAGCGCGCCTAATACAAACAGGATCAATATGGAGCATATTGCCGACATCCAGTAGGGTAAGCCCAGCGAATTCAGAAAGATATAGGTCAGGAACCCGCCCAGCAGGTAAAAAGCACCATAGGCAAAATTGGCGATGCCGCTGATACCAAAAACAAAGCTGAACCCAATCGCGACCAGCGCGAGTTCCATGCTCTTTGCCAGACCAAAGATCAATAGGCCTGCCATTTAATTACCCCGGACCTTTAAATATTACCTGGCAATCTGGATAGCAGCGTCGGCGATGGAGGCTGGTAAAACCGGTATGCGTTTGCCATCCCACCACTGGAAGATAGGGCACACCAGGCTGGTAGCCGGGTCATCGGTATACGGGGCCTGGTGGTCGGTTTTGGGGAACCTGGTCAGGCCTACCACTCCATCATATGTCATTTCTTCAATGGCCTGCGAAAGTTTATCCGGGTCGAGGCTGCCTGTCTTCTTCATAGCTTCGGCAAGTATATATACGGCGTCGTAGCTTTGCGAGCACCCCAGGACTATTTGCGGTGGCTCTCCGAACTTTTTCTGATAAGCGTCGGTGAATACGACAGACTTTGGCATTTTGCTGACCGGCATATTCCCGGCGCCGCAGATGAAATTGATCCATCCTTTTACAGCACCCTGTGTAGCATTCCATGCGCCGGGGCCGCCCAGGGGGTCGCAGACCCCGACCATCAGGGCGGGTATTTGCATGGCCTGGTATTGCTTGGCCAGGGGGGCTGCCTCAGACGAATATATGTAGAACCCTACCTGTGCGCCGCTGTTTTTAAATTTAAGCAGGACCTGTGAGTAATCGGTCATTCCAAGCGGCGTGTTCTCCTGCCCTTTAATCGTCCAGCCGGCTGTCTCAAGCATTATCGCTGCAGCCGTTGCCCCCGCCTTGGCGAAGTCCACGTCCTCGATCAGGAGATATACTGTGTTATATCCGAGCTTATCTTTGACCTCAGCCATGGCTTTCATAAGGCCCAATACAAGATCTATCTCGGTCGGACTGCTCTTAAAAAGGTACCTGTATTTTTCCGGGTCGCTCTTAAAAGTGGCTTTAAATTTGGAGTTTACCCCACCGCAGAAAATATTCACTATCTTATCCCCTGCAATGTTCTCCATAACGGCAAGCTGCGCCTCGGTCCTGATAGGACCGGCCACCAGGGCCACCGGTTTTTCCTTGCCGATCAGGTTTTTGTAGGCGAGCACAATATCTTGAATGGGCACGCCCGGCTCCAGGTCGCGTGTATCAACGGTCACTATTTTTAATGGACGTTTCACCCCATCAATGAGGATGCCACCTTCTTTGGCATTTATTTCGGCTGCTGCCATCTGCGCCGCCAGGTACATATTTTTCGCTACATAACCATGCGCGCAGGGTGCGCCGATAACAATGGGTGGAACAGATGATGCTGATGGTGCAGCCGGCGCGCACCCGGCTACAATGGGTAAAGCCAACAATAAAACAACACTAATAAGGACGAATAAAAAATGCTTCATATCTACCTCCCGTTATTAAACTGTGGCGAAACTTGACCGCTGTGCAACTTATGTGAGTATAACATCGGTCGACAAAACGGTCAATAGCGGCAGGGCCGGACGCATCGGGTAGACAAATGGCCCGCCCCAAACCAGATGCGACGGACGTGCGATCGGGTTACCGCTTCACTGATTCCCTGTGGGTGCCCTGGCCTGGGATTAGACATGCTGTGGTATAATCTATGCAAAAATCAAGGGAGGAGGTTGCCATGGCAGATAAACCAGATCTTTTTCCACATGACAATTTACTTGAGAGGTTACCTGGCCCTGAACGTGAAGAGAAGATGTCCCTGAAACTGCAGCAACTTATTAAATATGCTTATGAAAATGCCCCCGGTTTCAAAGCGCGTATGGATAAGGCCGCTGTTACACCTTCCGCGATTAACACCCTATCGGACCTGCAGAAAATACCTGTATTAAGAAAAGATGACCTGATACAGATGCAAAAGGAAAACCCGCCGTTCGGCGGCTATCTTGCTGTACCTCTCCACGAAGTAGATCACGTCTACCAGTCCCCGGGTCCGATTTTCGACCCTCAGAGGAGGGTGAGGACAGGCGGGTTACCGGCTGATATCGGCAAAGGCCAGATCGCCATGAATACCTGGTCATACCACATCACTCCTGCCGGGTTACTGGTTGACCGTATGTTGAAGGGGATGGGGTTCACAGTCTTCCCCGCGGGTACAGGCAACACCGAACTCCAGGTACAGGTGATGCACGACCTGAAGGCATCATTCTTCGTGGGCACGCCATCCTTCCTGGCCGCCATCATCGGTAAGGCGGAGGAGATGGGTTACGACTTCAAGAGGGATTTCAACCTGAAATTTGCGCAGGTTTTTGGAGAGATGGGAGGAGAACCCCTGCGGAAAATGTTCGCTGAAAAGTACGGGATTATCTGCCTGGGCGGCGACAGTTACGCTACCGCGGATATAGGGCCGATATCCAGTTCATGTGAAAAGAACGCCGGTATGCACGTAAATACAGACGTCATTGTGGAAGTTGTTGATCCCGTTACTGGAAAAGCGTTACCCCCGGGAGATGTAGGTGAAGTAGTTGTTACCCCTTTTGATGAAGTCTATCCCCTGATACGTTTTGGCACGGGCGACCTGTCTACGCTGGTTGTTGAAAACTGTGAATGCGGCCGCACTACGCCGCGGCTGCCCAAGATTATGGGACGCAGCGGTGACGCGGTCCGGGTGCGTGCCATGTTCGTGCACCCCAGGCAAACAGACGAGGTAATGAGCAAATACAAGGAAATCTCCAAATATCAGCTGGTTGTAACAAGGCCGTTAAACAGGGACGAAATGGCACTCGTGATAGAATTTGCACAGGAGCCCGGCGACGTGAAGAAATGGGAAGAAGAGCTGGTTAAGGACTTCCAGGGCGCCTGCAAGGTCCGATTCGATAAGATGGAGATAGTTCCCGCCGGGACTATTGCCGAGGAGACTAAGAAAGTAGTGGATAAACGTACATATTGACTTATTCCATTACCCGGCCATGAAGTCAAATGGGTTAACTCGACCCCGTTTCCGCCTATTGACACATGCAGATAAAAGGCGTATTTTTTAATAACACTATGCTATTAGCAGCGTGGCGCAAGGAGGTGGTATAGACTATTGAAATAATCCATGTCGGGCATAGCAGTCTGATCACAAAAGGCGAGAGACTAAATAATAAATGAGGGGAGATCAGAAATAGTGATAAAACGAGTTCTTTTTGTAGCAAT
>JBFYUA010000040.1:0-5350 GCA_041300305.1 Dehalococcoidia bacterium
CGACAATTGGTAACGTTAGTCACAGCACTGTTATAAGCAAGCACTTTCAGTCGTAATGTGAACCAGAACTTTGTTTTACTATGGATTTAAATTTCGACTTTGATTTGGGCAATATAAAAGGCGGGGCCTTTTAGCCCCGCTTGATTATTTAACTTCGCAAGACGCCGCCTGGCCGTCTCTGCCAATAGCTGTGATAGTAAAGTCATTCATGCCCTGTGGGATACCGATGGAGTGAAGCATGCCGGTTTTGGTGGTAACATCACCAATATCACGAGTGAAAAATGGGCTAATTCGGATTCTGGTAGATAAATCATAGCTAAAGTTGGGCGATATTATTGCCTGACTTGGTGGGGCATTGTGGATTCGAACCGGGGTTCCGGCTATGCAGGGAGCCAGAGGACATCTCCACACAGGCCGGGCGGGCGGGGCCAAGAAGTGAAAATGGCAAAGGCACGCTTCTCGGTTCCCACTTGTGTAGCGTCACCGTGCCCGGGGTAAATCCCGGTATCATCGGGTAACACCAGGACCTTAGTCTTAATGGATCCCACGATTGCTTCGAAATCGGCAGGGGTAACAGTATGTCCCGGGCCGCCCGGGAAGATGGTATCCCCCGACATCAGGTGTCTTCCTGCAAGCAAGCATATGCTGCCCGGGGTGTGCCCGGGCGTATGCAATACTTTAACCCTCAATAATCCCACGTCTATGAGGCCGCCGTCTCTGAGCTCGATATCCGGCGGACAGGGCAGGCCGGCGGCGTCGAGGGGATGGATTGCCAAAGGTACCCCGAGCGCTGACTTCAATTCACACAGCGCCCCGGTGTGGTCGATATGGTTGTGGGTTATCACAATGTACCGCGGATGTGTGCCGGCCAGTTGCTTTAATATTTTGCCGGCGCCGCCCGGCGCGTCGATCAGGATACTCTCCCCGGTAGTTTTGCAGACGGCAATGTAGGCATTAGTACCGTATGGTCCGAGTTCAAGCCTGATTATGCCTATACTGTCATCTTCAAAGCTGTATGCCATATCACGTTCACTCCGGTGTTGCTGTCATCATAAGGGCGCTCTATACCTGGAAAACGATATGCCGTTTCCAGTTTTCCGAGGGGCCGGGGTAGTCGGAGCGGTAATGCGCGCCCCGGCTTTCCTGCCGCAATAATGCTGCTTCCGTCATCAGGCGCGCGTTGATAACCATGGTATTTAATTCGTAAGAGAGCCGGTCACTGGGTGACGGCAAAAAGCTCTGCCAGGCCGATAGCATCATAGCGGCGTCGTAAAGCCCTTCGACATCCCTGACTATCCCCACCTTGTCCCAGAGCAGCGCCTGGAGGCCGGCCAAATTCAATAGTTGCCTGTCCCTGTGTGGTTCACGTGAGGGCAGCCTGAATAAATCAGACGGGCTGCCCTCCTTTTCAATGGTGGGAGCGCTTTCGGCCTGCGTCCTCTCGATGCTCCTTTTGCTGAAGACCAATACTTCCAACAGGGAATTGGAAGCTAAGCGGTTGGCCCCGTGCACACCGGTGCAGGCCGTTTCCCCGGCCGCAAACAAACCTGCAATATTGGTTTCACCCCATGTATTTACCCGCACTCCGCCCATCAGGTAATGGGCCGCCGGGGCCACTGGGATGGGCACCTTTGTTATATCCAGGCCGTGGTCCAGGCAGAACCTGTAGATGTGAGGGAAGCGGGTGGTGGTTTTGGTGGCCGGTACCTGTGTCACATCGAGGAAGACCCGGTCGCTGCCGATTTTGCGCATCTCGAACAGTATGCTCCGAGCAACCACATCGCGTGGGGCAAGGTCGGCATCCGGCGAGTAATCGGGCATAAAGCGCCGGCCGTCGACATTTCGCAGCACACCACCCTCCCCACGGACCGCTTCGCTTATGAGGAAGGGTGATACGCCCGGCAGTTTCAGCGCAGTGGGATGGAACTGGAAGAATTCCATATCGGCGATCTCCGCCCCTGATTGGAACGCCAGCGCGATCCCGTCCCCTGTCGCCGTATCACCGTTGGTAGTATATTTAAAAAGCCTGCCCGCGCCACCTGTGGCGAGAATGATGAATTTGCATCCGAATTCCTCGATAAAGCCGCTGCGAAAATCAATGGCCTTGATGCCGCAGACCTGTCCGTTGTTCAATATGATCTCGGTAGCCAGGCAATATTCCAGCACTTTGACCGGCGACATGCGCACCTGTTCGCTGAGCGTGACCTCTATGTATTCCCCGGTCGCATCGCCCCCGGCATGCAGGATGCGCGAAACCGAGTGCGCCGCCTCCCGGGTCAGAGCCACCTCGCCGTTGACCGTGTCGAAGGGGACCCCGAACCCGATCAAATCAGCTATACGGTCGGGGGCCTCGTCCACCAGTATGCGCACCGCTTCTTCGTTGCACAGGCCGTCCCCCGCGTTCATGGTGTCTTTGAAATGCAATTCGGCCGAATCGTTTTTGCCGATGGCTGCCGCGATCCCTCCCTGCGCATGGCGGGTATTGCAGTCCTCGATACCACCCTTGGTGACAATCAGGACACTGCCGTGTTCAATGGCCAGCAAAGCGCTGTAAAGCCCGGCTATGCCGCTGCCGATAACAATGTAATCGTAATGGTTCATGCCTTCACCTCTCCGCCTGTAAAACCAATTATATCAATATTTGTCTTCAGGCTTCCTGCCGGGTAAATAGCCTGCCACGCAGCGCCCAGGGACTGGTGGACTCTATCTCCACTCTCACCAGCCTGCCCAATAAATCATCCTGCCCCGTAACAAACACCAGTTTATCGCTATATGTCCTGCCGTACCATTTGAGGTCCTTTTGCCCCTCTACCAGTATCTCTACAACCGTCCCGGCCAGGCCGCTATTTATCTCCGACGCTATCTTTTCCTGCAACGCCTCGATACGGCCCAGGCGCTCCTTCTTGACGTCATCCGCAACATCGTCCGGGAATTCCGCAGCGGCCCTGGTGCCGGCGCGCGGGGAATAGGCAGCCACGTGCACGACATCGAAGCGCAATTCCTCTATAGCGCGCACAGAATTAAGGAATTGCTCATGGGTCTCGCCCGGGAAACCTACTATCAGGTCCGTGCTGATGGCGATTCCGGGCACTTTATCCCGCATTTCCCGGATGAGCGACCGGTACCGGTCAACGGTATAGTGGCGGTTCATGGCTTGCAAAATGCGGTCATCGCCGGCCTGCAGGGGCAGGCAAACGTGACGGCATATCTTCGGCAAAGAAGCCATGGCCTCAATCAGGCCACTGCTCATATCTTTGGGGTGATTGGTGAGGAACCTGATCCTGAATAAATCAGGGATATCGTGGAGTAAGCGCAAAAGGCGGCCAAGGTCGATATCCTGCTCCAGGTCGTGCCCGTAAGTGTTGACGTTCTGTCCCAGCAGGATCATCTCGCGCGCTCCCTCAGCCACGGCATCGGCGGCTTCATTGAGTATCTCATCAGGCGTCCGGCTCTTTTCGCGTCCGCGCCTGTAGGGGACAATGCAGTAGGAGCAATAATTGTTACAGCCCTGGATTACGGTTATGTATCTGACCACTGAATTGCCTGCCCGCTTTGGCGAGAAGTGACTATCAGGATGACATAATAGTGATTGAGCGGCCAGCCAGTCTTCAAATTGCCCCGACATGCCGGCCTGGAAGAAATAGTCCACGAAAGGGAAGGATTTTTGCAGGGCCGCCGTCTCAGGTTCGACAAAACAACCGCTGACCACTATGCGCAGGCCCGGGTTCAAGGCCTTGATACCCTTCATATAACCCAGCATGCCGTTAACCTTGTTTTCAGCGTTCCGGCGCACGACACAGGTATTCAGGACGGCCAGGTCGGCCTGGCGGGCGGTTGTTACCTGCTCATGTCCCGACCGGTTCAACAGGTTGGCCATCCCCAGTGACTCGGCACGGTTCATCTGGCAACCGATGGTCCATATGTAATATTTCATCTTGCGGTATAACGAAAATATGGGGCTTTCACACAAAAACCGGATGACGGGTCCGGCCCGGCGGTCTGCCGGTATCAGTATGAAAATAACGGTTAAAGCTGGCGGAGGGAATGGGATTCGAACCCATGACCCCAGTTTCCCGAGGCAACCGCTTAGCAGGCGGCCGCACTAGACCACTATGCGATCCCTCCAGCGCGGATTCTACAGGCAGATGACACACTGAAATATAGCATAATTTGAATTGCAGTTTCAAGCAAAGCGGGTACGCAGATGATTGTACATCCCATCGCAAACTGCTAATATTTCCCCGTCATGAAGACCTCTTCTCATTCCATCAGCATCATAATCAAACGCAGCCTGCTTTTCCCGTATAAAAGGCCCTGGCTGAAATCAATTATTACCGCCGTGCTCGCCGGGGAAAATGCGGCAGGGACAATGGAAATCAACTGCTTGATTACCGACGACGAGAATATCCGTAAATTTAACCTGCGCTACCGGGGAATCGATAAACCAACGGATGTGCTGTCCTTTGCCCTGGCGGAGGAGCCACCCGGCGGCGCCGTGGTGGATTTTCCCCCGGCGCCGGGAGCTTCCTGCCGGTTCGGGGACATAGTTGTCTCCTACCCGCGGGCGGCGGCGCAGGCTGCGGAACTCGGCCACAGCATTGAAGATGAGCTGACGCTGTTGCTTGTGCACGGGACCCTGCACCTGCTGGGCTACGATCATCAAACAGCAAACGAAGCGAAAAAGATGGCGCAACGGGAAAAAGCCATAAGCAGGGCGCTCACCTAAAGCTATATTGTGATGGATCGCCTTTTTACGCGGCATTTCTCCGCGCTGATAATGGCTTTCACGGTAGTAACGGTCTTGTCCAGGTCGTTATTGTGGTTGACCACCGCGTAATCGAAAAAAGACAGGCTTTTTAATTCTTCGCTCAACATGCCCATCCGCAGGCCGACGTCTTTTTCCGTATCAGCCTTGCGGCGCCTGATGCGTTGATGCAGGTCCTCCGCCGATGGCGGCAGCAGGAAAATGAATACGGCGCCGGGGATTTTTTTCTTCAGAGTGATTGCTCCCTGCACGTCAACCTTGATTAGTACGTCCGCATCTTTGGATAAACCCCGCCTGACCTCGCTTTTGGGCACGCCGTAGTAATTGCCGTAGACCTCGGCATATTCAAGGAACTCGTCCTTGCCGATACCTTCCTGGAATTTGTCCCTGGAAATGAAGAAATAATCCACCCCGTCGCTTTCCCCGGGGCGTTTATTCCTGGTAGTGGAGGTAACCACATGATGAAATTTCAGGCCGGACTGTTTCAGGCGGGCTATGGTCGCGTCTTTGCCCACGCCGGACGGGCCGGATATCACTATTACCAGGTCACTGCTATTTTCCTGAGCTTTCTGCATTTTTCAATTA
>JBFYUA010000064.1:0-18046 GCA_041300305.1 Dehalococcoidia bacterium
CTTGCGGCACATAATTCGTACCCCAGGCAGAAAGCGGCGTCAGCTTAAGCTGGTCCTGAAGTTTCCAGACGTTTTCGTAATCTGATGAGCCGCTACAGGCGATACGACCGACTATCCAAACCCACCTGGTCGAAGACCTCATTTCTGTAATGCCTCGAGGTAGTTGGCCGCTCCAGTTCGGCCCGGCTATGGCAAAGTTGCCGGCTTCGGTACCAGTAGTGCGTGAACCTGGCGAGGCAAAAGAATCCGCCCAGTAATTAAGCATAGGCATCAAGTAGTAACGACCATGAGTGTCCGGCAGAGAAAGAATAACAGGTTCTTTCTTGGTATCAATCCAGGCTGATGAATAAAGCGTATCGGCGTTAGGATATACTACATTGACCAAGGACGCATCAGGAAAAACCTTCTTATTGCCGAACTGGTTCACCGGTGCTCCGTTTGCATTTGGGGCGGGAACTGCAGTACAGACTTGACGTGTCAATTCCATTATGACAAGCGGGAACCCATAGACCGTGGCATCAGCGGCAATTTGCTGCGCTTACTGTGGACTGACGGTTTGCCGCACTGCGTCCTCCCGAGGAAAACATCCAGAAGCTACGATGCCCACTATGATCAGGAAGACAATGAGAGCCGTACACTTGCGCAGAATTACGTTTTTCATAAAACACCTCTCCGTTCCGCTCACCTACCACATCAATGTTACCACCTTTTAATTAGAGTTGCTATAAGTAAAGCTTTTAGAATTGGAGGTTGATAAAAGGAAAATCATAGCTACCAAATGACGTAGACATCGTAATGTATGTTCAAAAGTGAATAAAATGGACTGGACTTCAGCCTACTTTTGTAACTTGTTGCGGTAATTAATGAGTGTTAAACTATAGGCAATCGATGCGTGACCTGGAAAAACTCCGCTGAGGTAAACTTATGGGGAAAAAGATTATTAACCTATTTTTTACAGCGATATTGGTAATTAGTCTATTTGCAGGTTTGACTTCTCCCGTTTATACATATCAGGACCACGATGAATGCGCCTTTTCTATATATATATTTAAGGATTATGAATGGCAATTACAGGGGAAACTATTTTTTTCGACTTACGAAACTATCCACTTACCGTTGATTAACGATGCGGGGCAACTAAAGCTCAGGATAGTGCAAAAGGGACTTGATGCAGCTTCTATTGACCAGGTTATAGTGCAGAAATTCGGTGTAACTTATCTTCCCACAGCAGCTATTAACGTAGATAGCAATGCAGATATCTTACATAAAATATTATATTCCGAATATGATGTGTGCAATGGCTGGGACAGCACATTGGAAATAGTCTGGAGTGGTGTACCTGAGAACGCAACTTTATCCATGCTGGCTATGCAACAGGATCTAGGCGAGGGGCACGGTGCCCCTCTGTACTATCCTATGCCATACGAGCACTACACTCTTAGTCATATGCTCATTAACGATGGTGGCATCATTGTAGATGGATTGCTGGATGAAGATACGAAACCTGACTTTTATGTATTCTGGCAACCCTATTCTCCACATCCTGATGGCTACACTTATGGCTGGTTACACTGTGATAACGACTATTTATATGCCGCTGTTGAGGTCACAGCAGATAACACATTTGATGTTGAGGATTGGGGGGCATTATACGTAATTGTTGACGGAAAAAGAAAGGAATTCCATATTTCGAATGACCAGACAAAATGGGGTGTCAGCGGATTTCAATACACCTCATCGGTTGCTTACGAGCACCGAATATATGAGTTTAAAATACCCTTAAGAGAAATCAACGCCGTTGCCGGTAATCAAATACAGTATATTTTTGGAGCTTATGGCACTGCGGTTACTGTACCACTGATATTTGATACAGTTCCCGCTAACACAGGTAGCATTGTTTTTGATGGAAATGTATATCATGATGGCGATAATACACCGCGTCCTGATATAGGAACTGGACCTTATAACATTAAGGCTATTCCTGCCTCCGGTTTTGATTTCGTTAAGTGGCAGGTTGAAGGGAACATTGCAGTCAACAATCCTTACTCAGACACTGCACAACTATTTATTACAGGGCCAGGTGCAAGTACATTGAGGATGGTGCAGTCAATCACACCTGAACAGACAATGATATTTACCGGTACGCCGCCATCACACGGCTCCTCGTTTTCAGGCACTGTACCAGCGACCCAACCGGTTGGCCTGCCCAATATTTTGACTCAAAGTGCCAGCCTCTCGGCCAGGTCGGTCACACCAGGTACTCCTGTCACCGTGACTGCCAATATAGTCAACAAGAGCGCTGTTAACGGCAATAAGAAGGTCACCCTCTACGTCAACGGCCAGGCGGAAACGGCCCAGGACGTAACGGTCAACAGCGGTGGCTCCACTCAACTAACCTTCAACGTAACGCGCAGCGAGCCGGGCGACTACACAGTGTACGTGGACGGCGTGCCCGCCAGCAGCTTCAAAGTGGAGCTTTTAAGTGAGCCCGACGGCATACTCATCTTCAGTGCGGCCCTGCTGGGCCTGGCTTTCATCCTTGGCATGGTAATGCTGTGGCGCAGGCAGCGTACGGTTAACAATAGTATTCGATAAACAGGAGGGTCGCTATTGTGACAGCAGCCCTCTTATTATCCAAATGCGAGTAAATGTTGCAATGCTGGAATTAGCTTTTTACTCTCAAACAGGAGTTCGGGAACTGTCCAGCATGCCCCACCATTCAAGCAGGTAATATAATTACCACTAATCAGTTGCGCTTTACAGCAATAGGTCCAAATATCCTACTCTCTCATTCGCATAATTAGTGATGTTATTAACGGAACCTGTATGCTTCTTCATGCGCAGTTATAGTTTCAGACCATTTAGTTCTATGGTAGTTGTCCTACCGCATTTTGTGAATTCGAACCATTGCACCTTGTTTTGGATGGATCATGAAGAATACCCTGCATCCTATCACGTAGTTCAAGAATGCGATGGCGTGCACCGTTTCAGTTGCTCCAGACTGCAACCGTGCTGTTGAGTACCAGCGCGACCGGCTGTGCCAGGCCGTATCTGACGGCCGGTTTCAAAACTTCATAGCTGGACATTATCTCAACGATGGCGGGGCCGGCCGTATAATACAACTCTGTGAATGCCCTTCCTATAGGGTTCTTTGCCAGGAATCTATCGCGGAACTGCCGAAAAACGTATAGTTCAGGAGCTTCCGGCGAGCCGTAAGCCGCGCTTAGTGGGCAGAATTTGCTGATCGTCTTCATAATCGGGTTCGACGAAGGGGTGGATGGTGGCTTCGAAGGCAGGATGGGAGGCTGTGTTGATCCGGAAGGCGGACCCAATACCTCAAATAAGTAATCAGTACCAGGGTCTGACCCCCATGTTGCGCCTGCATCGCCACTGGACTCCCTGTTGCCGTTATTGTAATCAGGGGTGGTAGAGTCATGCATCCATTTAACCACATTTCCCCCGCCACCTCCTGGCGCTCTGACCACTATGGCATACTTCTTGCCGCCCGTGATGTTGTACGAAGATGGAAAAACGACCTCACGCCATTCACCCGTGGTAGCAAGCGATAATGCATCTCCGCTGGTCGTCCCGCTTACCAGATCGGCGCCAGCAGGATGGCCATAGGTATCTGTGGCACGTAGAGATACTATCAGTGAACCAGGATTACCTATGCGGTAGGCCATCAGCTTGACTGAGCTAACCAAGTGGTTAGATTGTGCGGTGAAAGTTTGTGCATGCCAATAATTCATGCGAACGTCACCGCCTATGTCGGCACTTCCATGGTAATTCTCATATAGTCCTCTGCTTGAGGGAGGTGGTACAGTTGGTGGTTGTGTTAAGGTGCCGGTAGCGAAGCTGCGCGTACCGTTGGCCTGGTAAGCCCATTTGAATTCATATTCGGTTACTGTTCGTACTGGTGGCTGCAGGATATCATCGATATGTATTTTGCCGTATTTGCCTCGTGACTTAAATACATAAGTATGGCCTTCCAAGGGCGCGACCGAATCCTGATAACCGGAGGCCGGCGCTTCTTTTATACTATCCAGTGTGACATTACCCATGTCAATGACACCTGGGGATTCGAAGGCATGGATGATGGACTGCGCTCCGCGGTCGGCGATGAAGAAGTCCTCGTTGGTTATATTGTAATTGCAACCGGAGCAAGTCATGCCTTTGACAAAGCTGAATGAGTCGCCTGATTTATCATAATCCCGTAATACTGAGCTGCTGACCGGTAAGACGCTACCATTCCCTGTAGAAGATCCGTTTTTAGTTTCTCCCTTAACAGCAGCATAGAAATTCTCACAGCTGGTCAATGGAGCTCCGTGCAGGTCCTCAATTTTAACCGGGATCGTTTCCGTTCCTGGACAGAATAACGCGGCATAACCGCCAGGTATGTCAAGAGATTGTCCAGTACTATCATTTATCCGTGTAACCAGCCCTTCTTGAACCAGAACGAAATAGGCATTTTTTTCCAATGTAAGCAGGTAGCCGGCTGATTCCATCATCACATACTCATCGGGCGTGAAATGCAGTGCTGTATTTATACCACTACCGGATGCTGGAGGTATATCACCCAAAATACAGGGGGCCACCCTTATGCCTATCTGATATGCCACCCACGCCTCTGGTCCGGCATAATACTTAACTGCCATACCCCCGCCCATTTTAATAAAAGTCCATGGGTCCTCCATGTGCTCACGAATCTTCCGACCGATTGCAGGTCCTGCCAAATTGCCTAAATATTGTTTTGTCGTCGGGCTATGTAAGTAAATAGGCTCAGGCGGCTTGGGAGGACCTGCAGGAACGAGCACACACTGATAACCTTGTTGTGGCATGTAATCCCCTTTGGCAATCATGCTGATCTTACCCATCACATCTCTGTAAATAACTGAGTCTCCCAATGGATGAATGGCGGTAAATTCAAATGCCTGCCAATTCTTCCAATCCGGATCTTTCGGTACAAGAATATTAAAGGATTCGCCATTGGCATCGATTCGGGATTGATAAACAAACTCCTGGTCTGTGTTAATAAAATCGGTCACCGTTACTTGCGTTCCACCATTGGGAGAAACTATCATCTGACCGTCCGGAAAGGAAATTGCACCAGGTTCACTGAATTTAAACTCGAGGCCGTTTTTCATCTCTATAGATTTGGATGAGGATAACGTGGCAACCTTTAACACAGGCTGAGCGGACTCAGATGATTTCTTGGGGCATCCGTTCTCGTCGACTGCTATCCCAGATGGTGTATTGGAGCACTGGTCTTTGTCGTCTGGCACGCCGTCTTTATCTGAGTCAACGGAAACAGGTTTACCATTAGGTATAAAGACAATGGTAAAGGTACCCTTACTAGGCGCATACCATTCCCAGGCACCCATCGTCGCCTCCACAGCAGATAGACGGTATTTTCCGGGAGGGTAGAGTGGGAAATTTTTCAACTCAGGGTGCCAGGGCTTGCCATCTTTATCCTGGCTTAGTAGGTTCAGGTCATATTGTGTGTTGGTAGCATAAGTCTGCTTGCCATTTTCTATCTGGACCATAGTCTGCCAGTACCAGCCTGCCGGGACCCATTTGGCGCTGGCAATATCGTAGCGTTGAATATCATAGACAAGCGAGCCGTTGTGCGTGGCGTCTTTCACCAACCTCACGTCCATGAGAAGTGCTCCTTCGGCAGGCACAGTGAACTCTTTGTAACTGACAACGCGCTGCGTTACATAGTCGGCAGTCTTGGCGGGCGTTTGCCTCCCCTTATCGTAGTCGGCGCAAGTCCACCAAGCATCGTAATTGGCAGCACCCGTCCACCTGTGCCAGCACTCGGGCAAGTCAATATCTGCTGTGAGCAGCACCTGACCGGCGCCGTAGGATTTGAATCCTTCCTGCTGGACTGCCTCTTTCGTGGGGGGATGATTAGTGGATTTGCTCATGGCCGGACCGGGCACCATTGCCAGCATTATCACGAATACCAGCGCAATGATTAACGGTATGATTCCGGCCTCTCTTAATTTCATCATGTCCTCCTCCTGAGCCGTCAAAATGTCCCATGGGCTGTCCCCCTGGGAGACGTGAGTATGCGGGCTATTGCATGTGTCCGGCGATATCCCTTTGCTTGATCAGTAGAATAATGACCGTTACCAGTGCCGCCAATATCAGAAATGCTATGGATATGAATAACAAGGCTCCGGCGAAGGGTCCCCACCACACCAGGCCGGTTAGCGGCTGAACGGTAAAATCGTCGGTGAATAAATCGTCGCCGTTGAAGGAGACAGTTACTGTCCAGTTCCCGGTAACTTCCGCGTTACTGTACAGGCTTAGGTCCAGTCGGGTATATCTGGACTGGTCATCAGCCTTTTCAACGGCCAACGATTTCATGACCTCCAGTCCTTTCGGGCCTTTGAACAGCCAGGAAGCCTTATCGCCGATAGAGGCGCCTTTTATCTGCAGCCAGCAATAAACACTATCGTCTGCGGTAAAGGTCTTTGTAATATCAACAGGCTGGCCATCGCGTATTTCTTTGCAGAGATTGTGATCGAGAACCGTCACCGGCGCCTGCGCAACAGCAATTGGCGCGGTAAACAACGCTACCAGGAAAATGGCCGGTAACAGCAATGAGTATTTCTTCAATCTACCGTCCCCATTTCTGTTATAGCATATTTCACTGCTACAATCAGGGATCAGATTCCGGGTATCAGCTTGATATCAACCTTCACCGTTTTGTCTTTGATCACTTCGACACCGATGTCTCCAGAGTATGTTTTTTCTCCGAGAAACGATCTGACGAAATATTTGCCGGCAGGTAGCTCAACTTCCCATACACCATCCTTTCCGGATGTCACTTCCTTAACAAAATCGCCTACGCTATAGTTTTTCATCTCGGGGTAGTCCTCCCCGGTCTTATATATCCCGGCCTCCACAGACTTGTAGATCTTTATCGAGGCCCCCTGGTATGTCTTTGCTGCCTGGCCTTGGGGCAGGTACTGTTCATGATCGGTGACAACCCCACCCATCTTTCCTGTGCCGGGTTCTGATCCGGAGATATTAGTGTCGGAATTGCGGCAACCTGGTATCATTACCGACAGAAATATTGCCAGCACAACGAATAATCCCCAAGCTGGCTTTTCCCGTTTAGTCATCTTCCCCGAGATTCCCCATTTCAATTCTCAAGCAGGCGGTCGTCATCTACTATTGCCCCGGCTACAATACTATTCCATTGATATGTCGCTGTCAATGCCCCCTCCGAGCCCTCCTAGCCTATTAAACCGCCCTTATCCGTGTCTGTATATTCGAAACCTTCTCTCCAACAATCCCCCAATGATCTATTGACATTTATAGAACCAATATTTCCCCCATGTCACCCCACCTCGGGATAGGTTGGGCGCCTTATTAGCCCGGAACGGTCAATAATTAGCATTTCTACCTGGAATTGCAGTATGGAATAAACACCAAATATTTATAGGTTTAAGCAATCAACCGGGCATCAGGAACCTGACATCTAGTGGGTACTGATACTACATTGGGCCTGATTTATGTCTCTCCGCGCATTTCTCAAATAATTTCATATCCGACGCTGCTGACCGTGCTGCCGTTGCCGTTTCTCTTATTCTGCACTTCGTTAAGTGTGATGTGCTATCAGCGTTTGCTGTTACGCTAGAATCGGCCCTTTACTCTCAAACAGTAGTTCGGGAACCGTCCAGCATCACCCACCATAGGACCTAAACAGCATCCATTAGAGACTGTTCCCGAACCCTCCGGCTTGCTGTCCATTAACAAAAACGACGAATTGAGTCCCATGTCAGCCATTTTGTCTGCTATCTATACTAAATCGTTTATTCGTGGTCTGACAGAGTAAACGCCCCCCCCCGGTCAAAAATTGCCTTATCATAGTGGAACCACTGGTGTCTACGGCAACCGCTTATCAAATCCGGGTTTTCTTTACCGTAAGAGGCTTGATTTACCATGTGTCAGAAATGTGCCGGGACCGCCCCTTGACAAAGGGTGTATACTTAGTAAGTGCTAAGTAAATAATCGTTGGCATTTTGTGGAGGTTAAACATGCGAAAACAGCGTAATGGCGATGATACGCAGAGGCGTGTGCTGGAGGCGGCGCAAAGGGCGTTCGCTGAGAAGGGTTTCTCGGCGACGTCCCTGGCTGATATTTCCAAAAGATGCGGAATCTCAGACGGGCTTATTCTCCATCATTTCAAAAATAAAAGCAGCCTGTACCACAGGGTGTTGGAAAATGAGGCGGAGAAGTACGCAAGTGTGTTGCTCAGTAGCAGGAGGTCGGCCACTGGAATAGAGCAATTAATCAAGCAAACAATTGAGCAGTCATTTGATTTCTGGAAGAAAGACAAAACCTATAACCGGCTCGCCCTGTGGGCCTATCTTGAGGGCGTGACAGGTCTATCAGACAAAGAATCCGCTCTGACCGTCGGGTTTATCAGGTTGCTTGGGGAGCTTCAGGACAGTAAGACCATCGGCGACCGTTTCTGTCCCCTGGTTCTACTGACAGTCGTTATGGGTTCAATTATGTACTGGCAACGCTATCGTGAACAGTATAAATGTGCATTGAATTTGACTGAGACGGCTGGCCAGCTCGACCGGTTGTTTCTTGATCAACTCAGTGATCTGGCGGCAGAGATGACCAGAATGGCCAATAACAAATGAAACGGAGTAGAAGCGGAGATGAATAACACAATAACGGTAGTCATAGCCATCGTATTAATAGCAGTAATAATTAGCGTGACGTTTTTTGTGATAAACCGGCCTGCCGGTGTAGAAAAGGTCTCCTGCCCGGGTAATTATAAAGGCTATTCAGAGGCAGTTTTCGATGGCAATGTACGCCGGTCGAGCTACCTTACTATCTCAAACGGTATCCGGCTTGCGTATGACCTTATTTTACCGGCGAAAAAGGGGGTGGCCACAGATAAGCCGATGCCGGTCTTATTCAAATATACGCCTTATCTACGTACATTTACTATTTTTGATAAGGATGGCAAGAATATCATCGCTGACCTGTTTAAGTTGTCCTGGATGGAGAAATTAATGCTTAGCATCCGGTACCTGATTTACGATCGCGGCAATTTGATGGATCCCGTTTTCCGGACAAAGTGGCTGGATAATATGATCAAGCATGGATACGCCGTAATCGTGGTGGAGCGTCCCGGCACCGGGGCCTCCTTCGGCGTATTGAATCCTTCTTTCAGTGCAGGCGCCGCAGAAGCCGATGAAATATTGAACTGGATTGCTGCACAGCCATGGTGCGATGGCAATATCGGTATGTTCGGGGATTCCTGGCAGGGCCAGATTCAATTAGCTGTGGCTGCGAAAGGCAACAAATACTTGAAGGCTATTATGCCTGTGTCAAGCTCCCTGGATAATTACGGCGCGGTCGTGTATCCGGGAGGTGTCTATAACAAAGCGTTCGGTAGTTTCTTCTCATGGTCTACTTCATTTCTCGAATGTGATGTGGTAACGCCCGTAGATGAGGACAATGACGGTGTGCTCCTGGCACAGGCGCGTTCAGAACGCAATCGCTCCAGTCTTGGCGAGAAGTCGGCAGCAGTTATGACCATGTTTCCGTTTCGTGACTGTAAGGGTATTGATGGCAGCAATATCTGGATTGACTATTTTGCCCTGTACCCTTTCATTGACGATATTAACCGTGCAGGCGTTCCAGTTTATATGGTAACCGGATGGTTCGACCTCTTCACACATGATATGCTGGTTTCCTATGCTAATCTGACCGTCCCCAAGAAGATGCTGGTCCGTCCCCTTGATCACAGCCAACTCGATAGCAACCAGTTCGACCTGGACTATCATGCCGAGGTCCAGCGGTAGTTTGACTATTGGCTGAAAGGTATAGACAACGGTATTATGAGTGAACCGCCCGTAAACTACTACCTGATGTCGAACGGCGAAAAGGGCGCCTGGCAAAATGCCACCGGGTGGCCATTGAAAGCTGCAAGGGCTTCATTCTATTACTTTGACATGGGCAGGACAGGCACAGTGGACTCGGTCAACGATGGTTTTTTGCGGACCGATATGCCTGTAAAACCGGATTCTTATGACACCTGCAGGGCTGACTACACTTGCTCAAGCGGCACGCGTTCGCGCTGGAACGCTATCAACTGGTCAGGAGACTACCCTGACATGCGGCGCAACGATAGCAAAGGTCTGACTTATACGACACTACCAATGGAAAAACCCATGATTTTAACAGGGCATCCTGTTGTACATGCCTGGTTTGTTTGTGATGCCGGCGATCCGGATGTTTTCGCCTATTTGGAAGCTGTGGACAGCCAGGGCAGGTCGACTTACATAACCGAAGGAAACCTGAGAGCGTCTCAACGCGCCCTTTGCCAGGCTCCATTCGACAACCTCGGTCTTCCTTATCACAGCTTCTATGCCGGCGATGTTGAGCCTGTCACTGCCGGGAAACCCTTTGAACTGGTATTCGATATGCAACCAACGGCCTACAGGTTGTACGAGGGGGAAAGGCTACGCATAAGTATTACTTTTGCCGATTCAGACAATTTTGATGTACCGGAACTGAATTCACCGCCCACAATGAAGTTACTGCACAATAGCAGCCACCTATCATATTTGATATTGCCTGTTGAACAGTAAATAGCCTGTTGAAGCATTGGAGCAGGTTTCCTATTCACAAACAGGGGTGCGGTAACTGTCCATAATGCCCAGCTATCTTCCAAATAGGCCTCCTGCTGTACGGAACGGAGGACCCTGAATATCAGCAGGCGTGGTACGTGGCTGGCCAGGTTGACCCTGACTGGAATCTATTTTTCTATTGGATATCCCGCAGCTACCCAGCCACCATAGTTGTCTTTTAGCCTGTAAACCATCTTGAAACCTGCATCCACCAGCTTCTGTGCGCCTGCCATTGATGGCCCATCCCCATGGCAATATACCAAGTAATTTTTGTCTTTGTTCAGGGTGGGTATAGCCATGTCAAGCATTTTGCCCAACTGCAGATGGATTGCACCCGGCAAATGTCCGTCTGTGTAGTACGGTGAAACATCAATAATAACCGTCATGCCCGGGTTCTCATCAATAAGCTTTTTAGCCTCTTGCGGCGTAATGTCCGTGTAGTTCTGTTTGACCACTGGTTGCCCGGAAGGCTGTGAGTTCATTGGTGCTGGTTGCGATGCAGATTGACCGCACCCTGCGAATAAGGTAATTGTAAGCAAAAGAAAAAAAACGATTGAAACTTTCCTGATGGTATTCCTCCTTAAATATAAATATTATTCAAGTACAACAAGCCAGTTATCTTTACCGGCTGCAGCCATTAAATGAAAGCATGCATACTATCCGTGACCCTCTTATGTTACTGGGATAATACTACAATTTGGGCCTTCGCCCGTATGTAACAATTGTCTCTAATGGATTAGAACCATCAGCCTTGCTCGCTATAAGCGCGAAAGGTTAATTCAGTTCCGGACAAACAATGGTTCCGTTTTTAGTATGGAACCAATCTACTATGTTAATGGGATTCAATGTACAGGTATTGATATTTAGAGTCTCACCGCCGGACTTCATCAACAATAGCCTGTCGATCTTCTTTGGTAACACCAGATATTTTGAGTAGCTGTTTCAGAAATTTAAAGCCGGCTTCGTATTCAGGGCTGATCAATTCCGTGACTCCCAGGGATTTCAATATTTTAGCCTCACGCTCATTGTGGTATCTGGCAAGCACTTTAAGTTGGGGATTAATACGCAGGGCGTTCCTGACCGTGATCTCAACGGCCAGCGGTCCCGGGAATGTGATCACCAGTGCAGAGGCATTGCACAGGTCTGCCTGCGATAAAACATGCGCGTTGGTGGCATCGCCGTAAAGCCGCGGGCTGCCGCAGCGCCTGGCCTCGTCAATGCATCCCGGGTCGATGTCTATGATCAAGTATGGGATACCGGTATCCTCCAACCCGCGCACAAGATTGGCTCCAACGCGCCCATAACCTGCTATAACGACCCTGCCGGGCCGGCCTGCATATGTTTCGAGGTCGTCCCCGCAGGCGTATTGAGCGAAGTCGGCCCGGACCGTGACAGCAAGTGCAGCCCTGGAATAAATGCGCGATACCAGTGCGATTACAAACGGAGTAAGCAGCATGGTTATGACTGCGCTGGAAAGGATCAGCAGGTAGAACCGTTCAGATACTATCCCCTCGTTAATCCCTCCCTGTGCAAGTATGAAACTGAACTCGCCAAGCTGAAACAGGCCGGCACTGGCCAGGACAGCTATCCTGTTACTGAACTTAAATACCCGCAATATGGCGAAAGTAACCAGCGCTTTGATAACAATAATTACGATGAGCAATATCAGCACATCAGTCCAGTTATTCAGGATAAAAACGGGATCGAGCAGCATGCCAATGGAAACGAAGAAAAGCGTGGCAAAAATGTCACGCAGCGGGGTTATTTCAGCCAGGGCCTGGTGGACGAACTTTGTCGAGCGCAACACCATGCCGATCAGGAATGCTCCGAATACCATGGACAACCCCAGGAACTGGGTGCCGATAATTGCGCCCAGGCATAATACAAGAATGGTGAGTAAAAACAGCTCTCTTGATCTGACCCCTCCAACGTCACCGAAGATCCAGGGCAGTATCCATCTTCCCAGCAAAATAGCCGTGCCTATGAAAAGAATAGAGTTACCTGCCGCCATGCCCAGCGCGATGAAGACGTTATCGGATGTGCCTCCCATCAACGGAAGGATAATGGTCATGAAAACGATGCTGATATCCTGAAGTATGAGAAAGGAAACCATGATGCGGCCCGGCACCGTGCTGAGCTCGCCGCGATCCATGAGTATTTTTAAGACCACGGCCGTGCTGCTGAGTGAAATGGTCAGCCCGAAGATAATCGACTGTTCCAAAGGCCACTGGAAAATGAACAGACCTGCCACTGTACCCAGTATGAGAGTCGCGGAAATTTGAGCTATACCGCCCCAGATACCTACCTTTCCAACATCGCGCAGCTGGTTAAGCGAGATTTCCAGTCCCATGGTGAACATCAGCAGCGCGACGCCAATCGAGGCAACCGATTCGATAAGATTAGTGTCGGTTATCAGCTTAAGGGCATGTGGCCCCACAATGATACCTATAATCAAATAACCCAGGATGATAGGCTGCTTTAAACGGTGTGCCAGCATCCCGCCTGCCAGCGCAGCAGCCAATAGAAGCGACAGAGTTATTAAAGGATCTGAATTTAACATAGCCAAGAATTGATAAACACTATATTCATTCCGGTACTGTCCGAAGACCTGATAAGGAAGCAGAGGGAATATTGAGGAAGCAAGCAGGTTATTACGATTCAATTATAGCAGGATTTTATAAAAGATTCCCTCAGGCCCCAGTCCTATAGATCAGGTTATCCCGGTAACCTGGGACTATCAATCTTCCTGATAATCGGCAGGAATCGGCCTGATTTGCAGAATATTCAACGCGATTGACCCTGATACTATTTCGGTTACTTTTAGCGGGAGCTTTGTTGAGTATGATATCCTGTAAGTAAAAGATGAAGCGCTGGAATAAGCCTATTAATCTTAAACAGGAGTCCGGGGGACTATCCACAATGGCCCGCCTCCCGTGCAATTTATTTTTGCGTTTCGACAGGCATTATGCATATCGCTACCAAGTTATTGACAGGGCAGGTATAATCTTGATAAAAAGTTCCGAGGTAAAAAAATGAAAAAGTTTGTTGCTATTCTGCTGGCCGGCATATTCCTGCTGATGGCGTGTTCCGGCCCTGTACCGGCTGAAAAAATAAGGATATTGACAGAGGAGTACCCGCCTTATAATTATACAGACGAGAAAGGTGTTGACAGGTTCATCCACCGGAATCGTTAAGGCAGTTATGGCCGGGCTTGGGCTTGACACCAAAATTGAGGTGCTGCCCTGGGCGCAGGCTTATGAACTTGTGCTTAATAGTCCCAATGTGGCGTTGTATTCGACCGCGAGGACGCCGGAAAGGGAACTAAACTTCATGTGGGTTGGCCCTCTCGGGTCATATGAAAATTGGCTGTATGCCAAAAAAGGCTCTTCAACCAGGGTGAATAGCCTGGACGAAGCAAAGACAGTAAAATCGATCGCCGTGGTCAGGGACGAAGCCGGTCAGCAGAAGCTCGCCGAACTGGGCTTTATCAATTTTGCCTTCACTAATTCCACTGCCGACGGGCTGAAAAAGCTGATGGCGGGAGAAGTCGACCTCTGGCTGGGCACGCGGGCGGATGTGGAACTGGTGGCCGGTAAAGCAGGGGTGGATGCCGCACAGCTCGAGCCGGCGGTTTTTGTACACAAAGTGGATCTCTACATTGCCTTTAATAAAAATATGCCCTTTGCCACGGTGGACCAGTGGCAAAAGGCGCTGGACTCGCTTAAAAAATAAATGGGGGTGCAGGCAATTTGAATAAGTATTGGGCAGAGTTAATCGGTACCTTCGCACTGGTGCTGGTGGGGTGCGGCAGCGCGGTGATAGCGGGTAAGGAAATCGGGTTTTTAGGCATATCTTTTGCTTTCGGCCTGACCGTGCTGGCTATGGTTTACACCATCGGTAATATCTCGGGCTGCCACATTAACCCGGCGATTTCAGTGGCGATGCTGGTGGCCGGCAGGCTCAACGTGAAGGACACGGTCTTTTACATCGTTTTTCAATGTGTTGGCGCTGTCCTGGCCGCTCTGGTCCTCTGGCTTATCGCCGGCGGCATTCCCGGCTATTCACTGGCGGTAAACGGCCTGGGGCAAAACGGGTACGACGCTTTATCCCCTGGTAAATACAACATGGTATCCGGCTTTATATTCGAAGTTGTCTTTACGGCACTTTTCCTTTTTGTGATCTTCGGCTCCATCAGCAAGAATGCCCCGGCAGGATTTGCCGGTCTATCCATCGGCCTCTCGCTGGTGCTCATCCACCTGGTGGGCATCCCCATCACGGGTACCTCGGTCAACCCGGCGCGCAGCCTCGGGCCGGCGCTTATCGCAGGCGGAGGGGCCCTCTCTCAATTATGGCTTTTCTGGGTTGCCCCTCTCGCAGGCGGTATTTTGGCGGCGCTGGTATGGAGATTCGGTTTTAAGAACCAATAAATGCAATGGTCAGCAGGGCTGCCAGACAGTTGCCGGTGCGCCCGGCGCTGCCTGGGTCTGCCCTGCTTTTATTTTGCAGGCGCAACATTTCTGCAACTGTTGCGTTATCAGTTAGACTATCTAAAATGCCTTTCAAAATGAAACCTGATACATTTTTATCCGGCAGTGAACTGAAAGCGGAAGAGGAACTGGTAAAACGCGCACAGCATAACCGCGAGGCCTTCGGTGAACTGTACGGGATTTATTACCAGAGAATCTTTAATTTCGCTGTGAAAAGGACCGCCGATATACAGTTATCACTTGACATAACATCTATAACATTTTTAAAAGCGCTTAACCAGATTCACAAATACCGCTGGCGTGATGTTCCTTTTGGCGCCTGGCTGTACAGGATTGCCGGGAACGAGGTCAATGACCATTACAGGAGGCAGGGCGGCAAGCGCATTGCCAGCATCGAGGAGATAGCGGAATTGGCGGATACAGGTGATTACGCAGATGAGATAAACCATGCTGAAGAGGAACTGAGCAGGCACGATGAATTTCTGCTGCTGCACAAGAAAATCGCTGAATTGCCTGAAATGTACCAGGAAGTTATCGCCCTGAAATTTTTTGAAAAGAAAAAAATAAAGGAGATGGTGAAGATACTGGGCAAAAAGGAAGGGACGATCAAATCGCTGATACACAGGGGCCTGGAGAAATTGAAAGAAAAAATGCGCTGATGCAACTTTTTTATCAGCAGGGCATTATATTTATTAGGGCAAAGGGCAGGAAAATGAAAAAGGAAATGCTGATCCGGAGACTGGAAAACGTCGAAATACCTGAACTGCTTATCGCGGGCCACAGGGAGAAGCTCAGGTCCGTATTGATTGACAGCGCCGCCGGGATGCGTCAACCGCTGGAGGCGGCATGGCAGGATGAAGGTTTCGCGGGCACGATGAAAAGGGTCTTTGACTGGCTGCGGGTCCCGGCCTGGAGGGCGGCGGCGGCCAGCGGTTTGGCCCTGTTTGTCGTGGCCGCGGTGCTGGCCACCGTGTTTTATATTGTCAGCCCTTCACCATCGGTCATCGCCGCGGATGTGGTTAAGAGGGACCCTGCCATCCAGCAGCGGCTGACGGGGACGGGGGAGATAATAATTGTCCGTGTCGATGTCAGGGACGGCATGGCCAGCGTGGTATGCTGCCGCGGCGCGGGGGACTTTATCGAAGCAGATGTGGATATAAATGTCAGGACGGTGGTCCAGACGCGGCGCTATGAGGGATTATTTATGCCCGAATTGCCCCGGGAGGAACAGGACAGGGCTATTCGAATCGCTTCCTCCGATCCCCGGGTAAAAGCTTTAATGGACGACGGGGCAAAAACAGGCCGGGTCTTCCCGGTATTTTCATCGATCTCCCGCATGACTGTTGTGGACGGGAATATACTCAAGGTGACCGCGGACGTATCCCAGGCGGTGGTCCCTTTGCTGCTTGACGGCAAAACCTGGCTGGTCCAGGTTAATATGCAGGAGATGAAGATCGAGAGGCTCATTGAACAGCAGTCAAATTCACCTCACCTTTTCGAAATGTATTACCTGCGTCAAAACCTGTAATGATCATTTAGCGCCCAACAATAATTAAGGAGGATAGTTATGTCTATATGGAAAAAATCCGCGGCCTGGAAACGCGGAGGCTGGGGCATTACGCTGGCTGTAATGGCAACGGCATTGTTAGTATCGGGTTGCGGCACGGCGGCCCCGGCGACCGGCGCCAAACAACCGTCGGATATCAGGCTACCATCGTCCCAGGTGGTGGTACAGGTCGCGCCGCTTTTTGATGAGGCTACTGCCATATCACTATATGAAAAATGTATCCCTGCCGTTGTGCAGGTAGAATCTGCGGCATCCGTGCCGGCGCCTTTCATTACCCCCTTCGGCCTCGACATCCCCAAGATGAGGGGACAGGGTTCGGGTTTCTTCATCGACGCCGAGGGGCATATACTTACCAATAACCATGTGGTGGACAAGTCATCCACCGTTAAAGTCTTTTTGAGCGACGGCACTCAGCTTGAAGGCAAGGTCATAGGAACGGACCCCAATAACGATATCGCCCTTTTACAGGTGGACGCGGCCAAAATACCCGGCCTGGCCGGCCTGGTGCTGGCCGATTCCAGCGCCGTCAAACCCGGTCAGATGGCTTTCGCCCTGGGTTCACCTTTCGGGTTGCAGGGTTCAATCACGGTGGGAATTGTCAGCGGTATCGGCAGGTCGATACCGGGTTCTTCCAGCCGCAATATGACGGGCATCATACAGACGGACGCCGCTATCAACCCGGGCAACTCGGGTGGCCCGTTGCTTAATTCCCACGGCGAGGTGATCGGTATCAATACGGCCATAGAAGCGGCGGCTAACGGTGTAGGTTTCGCCATACCCATCAGCACCGCTAAAAAGATACTGCCTGAACTGCTCAAAGGCGGTTCGATCAAGACGCCGTGGCTGGGGATTGAAGGCATGCCGGTAAGCAAAGACCTTGTTGATAAGCTGAAGCTGAAAACAGAGAAGGGTGTTTACGTTGTAGGCGTATTGGCCGGCAGCCCGGCTGAAAAGGCGGGACTGGTGGAAAGCGGCAGAAATAGTCAGAACGAGGCTACGGCGGGAGGTGATATCATCACCGCTGTCGATAATACGCCTGTGACCAGGGTGGAGGACCTGCTGTCTTATTTCAACGGCAAAAGGCCGGGGGACAAGGTGACATTGTCGGTGCAGCGGGGTGACCAGCAGCTATCAGTGCCGGTTGAATTGGGTGAATGGCCGGAGAAATTGCCCGGGTACGATAAATTTAACCAGGGCGATGGCCAGGACCCCGACGGGAACCAGTTCGACTTCGGCCCATTCCACTTCAGGACAAAATAACACAGGATTCGCGATATTTAAAATAAACAGGTGGGCGCCCTTAGGGCGCCCACCTGTCTTTCATC
>JBFYUA010000069.1:0-14481 GCA_041300305.1 Dehalococcoidia bacterium
TCCTGCCGTTATCTGCGCTTAGGGAGAATGCCGATTCATCCAGCGCTGCGCCGCCTGTGTAGGCCGCAGGCCAGGCTGCCGGGTTATTGAGCAGTGCGGAACCGGTCGCGCAGTAAGCCCTACTGCCGTCGGGTCCCCAGGTTACCTGCGCGTTGCCGTAGCCGGAGGTTGCCCCTCCCGAGGGCGGTTTTTCTGAAGCGTACCAGCAGGTCGCCGGGCAGACCATGGGCGCGTCCGTGTACCATACCGGCACGGTGGCCCGCAGCGCGTTGCCGTTAACCTCCCCTGCCAGCAGCTTTCCGCCGGCATAGGTCCCGAAGTAGGCGATGCTCGATATACGCTTGCCGCCGATGGCAACCAGGAGTTGATAAACAACTGTGCCATCGATCCTGAAGATGCCCGCGTTGCCCCCGGCTGAATCGAGGCTTATGTAGGCGCGGCACATGGAGGGGGACTGTCCCGAGTAGTCGGCAGGCAGTTCGAGGTCTCCCGTGATCACCTGGTTGGCTTTGGGGGACGTCCCTGCTCCTGCTATGGCCACTTCCGGCGGGTTGCCGTTGTATATGGATGCCCAATTGGTGGTATTGGCGTTGAGGTCACGTACGCCCGCATTAAAATAGGTCCCTGCCATGGTGGCATAGAGAACAGCAATGGAGCTATCAGACCTGTAATTAGAGCAATAGTCTATCGCCAGCGCGTCCCCTGAAAAACCCTGGTCAGACCATGTACCGCCAGCGCCGGACGCCCGGTAAATATAGACGTTGCCTGCCCCTCCTGAACGTGTGCCCGCCGCGATATCAAAATAACCGTAGCCCGGCGAGACGGCCAGGGCGCCGACATTGGCAGCGACGGCAAAATTTGTATCGTACCAGGACTGTCCGCCGTCCTGTGAAACGAAGATGCTGCGCGGCAGTCCGCCGACGCTGGTCACGGCGGCGATAAACTGCGGGTTGCCCGGCGAAAGGCTGATATTCCAGACTGGCAGCGTGGCGCCGCTGGAAACCAGGAAGTTGCTTATCTCGGTCCAGCTTACACCCGCATCGTCCGACCGGTATAGCTTGCTGTTGGGCGTATCGGCCGCGTAGAAAGTCCTCCCGTCCGTGCTCATCGCCATGTTGCTTATTTCCGATGGGCTGACCATGGCGCTGAAGAGCGCGGAAGGCGTATCCACCACGCTCCATAGCATACGGCCGGCCTGCCCGGGCGACGGTATGAGAATGATGAGCAGTGACATCCCCAGCGACAGCGCTGCTATCGACCTGAATTTGTTTAAAAGGTTATTCATAGATAACGTCAAAACTGTCATTGCGAGCGCAGCGAAGCAATCTGTCCGTCAGTGGCGTCATGCCTTGAGATTGCTTCGTCGCTTCGCTCCTCGCAAAGACAGGATTAGGGCGGCTCCTCGCAAAGACAAAATATAAAGCTCCTCGCAATGCCAAATTTTAGCGGCCATTTTTGCAGTTTACCCGGGTATCAGGCAGGCAATTGGTCGGGGGGGATAATCTGGGAGGCGGGGATATCCACTTCGGGCATACCGTCGGTATAGTGCGGCGCCGGTGGCTTGAGCGGTTGTTTGGGGCCGTAATTGCGCTCTTCATTAATTGTATCCAGCAGGCTGTAGGCAACCTCGTTGGCCCCTTTATGCGTGCCCTTATGCCCGGACGGCAGCTTGCAGATATGCAGTTCCCACTCGTTATAGGTCTCGCGTGTCCAGGTGACCGTCCGGCCGCCCGCCAGCGCCGCGCTTTTCTTGTCGCCCGGCGTGACAATAATCGGCTTGATGCTGGTATTCCTCCATTGTGTAACAACGGTGCGCAGCAGCTTTTTGGTGGTATTGCCGCATTCTTCAACAGGCGCAGGCCTCTCGGAAGTAACTTCAGTGGCATTGAATACATCCGGGGATGGCAGGCTCTTCTTCTCTATCACGGTAGCCATCTCATTCAATTCCGGCATGGGGGGAAGTTCCCTGCCCTGGGATAGCTCGTCCTCGTATTTCTGCAGCAACTCGCCGAACTTTTCCATAAGCTGTTCGCGGGTATTTTGGGGTGACCTCTTGAGGCCGTCGCCTATCATCACTACTGTCGTCTGCGGCGGAGGCGGAGGCGGAGGTGGAAGCGGAGGGGGCGCCTGATAGGGGGGATAGTAAATTGGTGGCGGAGGCATATGTTGCACCTGCGTGGCATAGGGCGCCGGCACGGGCTGCCTGCCACGCCGGCTCAAGGCATAGAACCCGTAGACCGCACCGGCGATTGCCAGCACAAGAAGAGGTATGGTCACCGCGGGAGTGGAATAATCGGGGTCCCACTGCACGGTCACAGTCCTTGGTTCATCGGCGACCGCTGTCCCGCTGGTCAGGAGCGCCTTGTATTTACCTCCGAAGAAGCCCAGTATGCCGGGCATAGCCACCTCAGAGGGTGATATGGACCATTTGCCGCTGCTCCCGCTTTTCAGCCATCCGCCGCCCTGCACGGACCCGAACTGCGATTCAATGTTCACCTTGTAATAAAGTTCATAGGTGGCAACAAAGTTACCGGAAGAGGCCACGGCCGTATTCAGGACCTGGGAATTGATCTTGTCGCCCCTCGGTGTAAGCCAGTAAGCGAACCTGTATTGTGATTCGGCGTCCCTGGAAATCTCCTGTGGAGCGTTGATATTGAGCGGCGTGCCGTCGCGGTACCATCCCGAACCGGCGATGGAAGTCAGGCCGGTCGGGTCGCTCTTGACCTGTACGTCGTATTCAGTGAAATAATTGAACTGTATCTGGGAAACGTCTACACTGGCCCTTGCCGAGGTGGCCTCCGCCTTGTAACGTATGTCCGGCCTGCCCGGGTTGGCCACGGTGCTGTCAACGGATACATTTACCGATGAATCGGGGTCGAGGCCGGTAAGCTTGGCCGATTCGCCCCCGCGCAGGGCGCTTTTAGGCACGTTGTCCACGTAGAGGCGGGTCTGTCCTTCGGCCAGTCCCGTTGATATGCTCACTGTGACGTTATAGTTGCCCTTATCTACAAATAGTGAAAAAGCCTGCTGTGCCGTGGTCGAGCCGGCCGTGGCAGTGACGGTGAAGGAGTAGCTGCCGCCGGCGCCCCGTGCCGGTGTGCCCATGATCTGCCCGGCGTTGAAGGTCAGGCCGGAGGGCAACCCGCCGCCGCTGAGGGCATAGGTTATCGTGCCGGTGCCGCCGGTAGCGGTAACCGTGGCCGAATAGTTTTGCCCGACTGTTGCCCCGGGGATGCTGGTTGTGGAAAAAACCAGCGCAGGTACCGTTATAATGATGATAAATGAAGCGGTCGCGGTCCCGGTTGCATCGTTAACCGTGACATCCAGCGCAAATGTGCCCTGCGCCGTGGGAGTGCCCGAAACAGTCCTGCCTGAAGCGATCAGCCCGGGAGGAAGCCCTGAAATCGACCAGGTCGGTGAAGCGCAGGCTGCACCGCCGCAGGTAGCGGTAAACGTGCAGCTGTAGGGTGTCCCCACCTGTCCGCCTGGCGGTGAACCGGAGATAACCGGCGCCGCGGCCATGGCATTTTCCGGGAGCGCTGTGCACAACAGACAGAGAACGGCCGCCGCGGCTATTATTACCCTGATAGAGATGTTATACACCTGTCGCTTGCGCTTCACTTGGACTTAACCCGTATTGCCAATCTGATTGTCACCTGCCTGTATTATAGTGGCAAATAGTGTCGTTGTCGATTTTGGCAGCTTGCCCTTAGATAACGATAAACGCTGCTTATTATTTACCCGGAATATTAAGCAATTATTAAGATATGGGTGTCCGGGAGCATGGAGTCCGTACTATGGCCGCACGGACGAGGCGCGGGTTGTTTATGAAATCGCGCCTAATTTCTTAGCCATCAATTCCTGTATTATCTTCGGGTTGGCTTTACCGCCGGAGGCCTGCATCACTTTGCCGGTCAGGAAGCCCATAGCTTTGCCCTGGCCGCTGCGGAAATCGGCTACAGCCGCCGGTTGCTCTCCTAAAACCCTGTCAATGAGCGCTTCAAGGGTGGCGGTATCGGAAACCTGCCGGAACCCGCGGGCACGGACAATCGCCTCCGGCGCTTCGTCACTGTCAAACATGAGCAACAGCACCTCTCGCGCCGCGTTGGCGTTTATCTCGTTTTGAGCAAGCATTTTCAGCAACACTGCCAGGCGGGTGGGGGTCACCGGCGAACTGCCCGGTTCCTGCCCGCGGTCCCTGGCGGCCGGTATCAGTTGCGTGGTGAGCCAGTGCATGGCTGTGCGCGGCGCGGCGCCCTGGCCGGTGAGCGCCTCAAAATATCCCGCCACATCCGCATCAGAGCTCAAAAACATGGCTTCTTCACCCGTCAATCCGTGCTGTGCAGCCAGGCGCCCGGCCCTGGCGGCGGGCATTTCAGGCAGGAGCAGACGCCTCTTCTCGATCCATTCAGGCGATAATTCGATGACCGGCACCGCCGGCTCCAAAACACAGGGGCCTTCAAACTTGGCGCGCATCGGGAGAGTGGCTTTTTTCTCAGGGTCCCAGAGGCGGGTATGCAAAATAACCGTTTCGCCCGCCTGTACCGCTGCGCCCTGGCGGTTGATTTCGTAGGCGATGGCATCTCCTATGTGGCGGATGGAATTCATGTTCTTGACTTCCACCTTGGTGTTCATCTGTGTGGTACCGCGCGGGCGTATGGAGATGTTGGCGTCGACGCGCATGGTGCCGTTTTCCATGCTACACTCGGAGGACCCCACTGACCGCACCTGTGTGCGCAGCGCCTTGAGAAACTCCATGGCCTGGTGAGGTGAACGGAAATCCGGTTCTGTGACGATCTCTACCAGCGGCGAGCCGGCGCGGTTGAAATCCACCAGGCTTATCGGCAGCCGGCCTTCCATCTCATGCACGAGTTTGGCGACGTCTTCCTCCATGTGTATGTGGTGGATGCGCAGCCTTTGGGGTTTGCCGTTTTCATCCGTAATCTCGATTCCGCCGCCGCGCGAAAGCGGCAGATGGGCCTGGGACAACTGGTAACCTTTAGGCAGGTCGGGGTAGTAATAAACCTTCTGGTCGAAGGCGCTCCTGGGCTGAAGTTCGGCGCCCAGGCCCAGGCATAATAGCGCTGCTTTCTCGAGCGCCTCCTGGCTGAACCGGGGAATGGCGCCCGGGAACCACAGGCAGATTGGGCAGGTATTGATGTTGGGTTCGTCGCCGGGACGGTTGGCGCAGTCGCAAAACATTTTGGTTGCGCAATTGAGCTCAACGTGGATTTCCAACCCGATGACGGCTTCGAATTCCAAGCTATTTGCCTCCCCGGCGTATATTGAGGAGATGCTCTCCCAGGTCGAGCAGACGGGCGTCGCTGAGCCTCGGTCCCGCCAGTTGAAATCCCGGGTGCGCGGCGCCCGGCGCTGGCGGCAGGTAAAGTGCGGGTTGGCCCGTCACATTGGCAAAAAGGGTTGTGGCGAATTGAGCGTACGTTTCAGCCAGCGATACGGGCGCGCCGGGTGGGGCGCAGTCAACTGCCGGGAGAACCAGGAAGTCCGCCCGGGAGGTTAGCCGCTGCATCTCCGACAGCAGGCGTGCGCGGATACGGCAGGCGTCAATATAGGCTTCGAAGCGCTCAAACTGGAAAAATGCGCCCTGGAACAAATAGCTTTTCAGGAGCAGGCCGAAGGCTGCGCCGCGTGAGAGCAGGTACATCTCGTTCCAGTTTTTAGCGCCCGGTGCGCGCTGACCGTAACGCACCGAATCGTAGCGTCCGGCGCAGGACGAGGCCTCCACGGAGCCGACGATTTTATGGACGAGAGAAAAAAGTGGAAAGTCGGGGAGGGACAGTTCGCACAGGGAGAAGCCCGCCCTTTTCAGTTCGTCGACCGCCGCGCGGAATAGCTTTTCCTGCCCTTCCGGCAGGCCGCTCAGCGCTTCTGTGACAATACCGATCGTCGTTTTCTCAGGGTTAACTTTTTGCGGGGAAAAATCCGGTACCTTTTCAGCGGGCAGTGAAAAATCCAGTTCGTCGGGCCCGGCAATTGCCTTTATAATGCCGCGGATATTTGCCAGGTTACCGGATAATATCCCGCAGCACTCCATCGACGGTATCAGGCCGACCAGGCCGAAGCGCGACACCAGTCCATAGCTTGGTTTGAACCCGGGGACAGCAGCCCGCGAGGCGGCCACGCGGCTTTCGCCCATTAAATCTATGACCAGTTCGGCATCGGCAGCCTGCTGCCGCAGCGCGTCGCCTGCCCTGCTGTCCTGCAGGCCGAAACCGAATTCGCTCATGCGGGTTGAACCGCACAGGGTGGCGCCGGCCTGGCGCAGCCGGCCCACGATGGTTGAGTCTTCCAGAGCCTTAAAATTAACCAGCGCGTTTGACCCGGCCTCCGTCGGCCAGCCGTCCACCGAGATGTTCGGCTGGATGGCAACCTTCAATCCCTTAGTCTCCTGCCCTATCGGCGGCGGCTTCGGATTGCGATAAAAGAAAATTGAATCCATCGAGATGTCTCGTTTTATTCCAGGATATTGGTGACCTTATAGTAATTGCCTTTGACTGCGGGCGCGCTCTTGAGCAGCCGGCCTGTTTGGGATAGAGGCGAGCGTTTTTCTTCAGTTCCCGGACGCGTGCGGTTGGCGACGGGGGTGACGGTGCTTATCGGTTCCTCTTTGCCCGCCTTTTGTGTGGCAAGCGCCGCCAGTTCTTCGGACCGGGCCAGTATTTCCTCCATCACGGCGCGTTCCCCGGCTGCGACGCCCATGCGCGAGACCCAGGACAGCCGGTCTACCCGGTCCTCCTTTTCGGCGGTGCCGGGCAAAACGTCCTGGCCGCCCAAATTCAATAGCCCCAGTTCGGCCAGTTGTTCACGTTTCACCGCGGAGGGCGCGCCGGTCAGGGGACAGGCGGCGCTGCGGTTTTTGGGGAAGGCGATTACCTCGCGGATAGAGGGAGTCTGTAGAATCATCGACACGGTGCGGTCCATGCCCAGCGCCAGGCCGCCGTGCGGCGGAGCGCCGAAATCGAATGCCCGCAGGAAAAAGCCGAATTTTTCCTTAGTCTCTTCTTCGGTCAGGCCCAGCGCGGCAAATATCTTGCGCTGCAGGTCGCGGTCGTTGATGCGGATGCTGCCGCCGCCCAGTTCCTCACCGTTCATGACCAGGTCGTAGGCCCGTGAGCGCAGCGCCAGCAGTTCCTCGATATTCTTGGGATCGAAATCAATGCGGTCCGGCGCGGTAAACGGGTGGTGGCTGGATGTGACACCCCCGTCCTCGGTGGCCTCAAAGAGCGGGAACTCCGTTATCCAGGCCGGGCAAAAGCTGCCGGCGGGGACAAGGCCGAGACGGTTGGCCAGGTGCAGCCGCAACTGTCCGAGCGCCGAGGTGACGGTGGCGTACGAGGGATCGGCGATCATGATGAGCACGTCCCCGTCGGCAACGTCGAATCTCTTGCGCAACTCCTCCTGTTCCCGGCTGCTGAAAAACTGGACGATATTGGATTCGAGTTTACCGCCTTCGGCGCGCATCCAGGTCATGCCACCAGCGCCGAACGACGGCGCGATTTCTTTGGCGTATTCATTTTGCAGTACGTTTTTGCTGAGTTTACCGGACTGGCCTTTAATGTTGATGCCCTTGATGCAGCCGCCGCGCTGGAGTATCTGGCGAAAGATGGCATAATTGGTTTCAGAAAAGACCTCCGTGACATCGACAAAGCGCAGGCCGAAGCGCAGGTCGGGACGGTCGGAGCCGGTGCTGTCCATGGCTTCGGCATAGGTCATGCGGGGGAAGGGCCGGGTAAGCGCGGTGCCGCCGGCGGCGAACATGCGGACGGTGAGCTCTTCAACCAGTTCGTAGAGAAATTCCTCATCGATAAAAGATGCTTCAATGTCGAGCTGGGTAAATTCCGGCTGCCGGTTGGGGCGCAGGTCCTCATCGCGGAAGCAGCGCGCCAGCTGGAAGTAGCGCTCCATGCCGCCGATCATCAGCAGTTGTTTGAAGAGCTGCGGCGACTGCGGCAGGGCGTAAAAATTCTGCGGGTGGACACGGCTGGGCACCAGATAATCGCGCGCGCCCTCCGGGGTGCTCATCGTCAAAACCGGCGTTTCTATCTCCAGGAAGCCCCGCGAATCGAGGAATTCACGGACGCACCGGAAGATGCGGTGCCTGGCAACCAGGTTGTCCCGCATCGAGGGACGGCGGATATCCAGGTAGCGGTACTGGAGCCGCAGGTCCTCGGCCACGTTGTCTGCGCCGGCGGACACCCCGCCTGCCACCATGGCCTTGTCTGAGATGGCGAATGGCAGTGCGTCCGATTCGGAGAGCACGGTCAGTTCCGTGGCCATGATCTCGATATCTCCCGTCTCGATGTTGGGGTTTTCCGTGCCGGCAAGACGCTTTTTGACTTCACCACTGACCGCGATGCAGTACTCGGAGCGCAGGGAGGCTGCCTTCCGGCATACACCGGCCGGCGCGGCTTCCGGGCTGAAAACTACCTGGACAATGCCGCTGCGGTCGCGCAGGTGGATGAACATCAATCCGCCGTGGTCCCGCGAGGCATCCACCCAGCCGGCCAGGAGCACCTTGCTGCCGGTATTACCCGCGGTCAGGTGCCCGCAAAAAACACGTTGCGAAAATAGCATGCGATAAGTCCTGTCTATCCGAACTATTGAAGAACTACTTAATCAGTGCTACTGCACTTGTCCAAAAAAGATTTATTATTGTAGCACATTAAGTCAGCGGTTGCGTCTGGAATATCGAGCCTTGATCCTGGAAACAAAACCGGGCATTATTTAAGCTTCAGCGGTATACCCGCCGTCAGCAGGTAAACTTCATCGCAGACAGCGGCGAGTTTCTGGTTGGCCTTGCCCAGTTCATCGCGGTACAGCCGGCCCAGGCGGTTATCCGGCACAAGCCCGCTGCCCACCTCGTTTGAAACGAGGATGAAATTGCTTTGCCTGCGTTGCAGCAACCCGCACAGGCTGAGGATCTCAGCACTAACCGCGCTTTCAGCTTTTTCCGCGTCGGTACCGTCCCCCATGACGTTGGCTACCAGGATGGTTATGCAGTCTATGATGACGGCAGCGTAGCGGGAGGCCTGATTACCCAGCGCACTGCCGATACCCCTGCCGGCTTCAAGCGTGTCCCAGTCCTGTGGACGGGACCTGCGGTGCTTCTCGATACGCGACCGCATTTCATCGTCCAGGGGTCCCGCGGTGGCGCAGAACAGCACTTTGCCGCCTGCCAGGCCGGCAAGCTCCTGGGCATAAGCGCTTTTACCGCTCCTCGCCCCGCCTAAAAGCAATATGGTTTTATTCGTTGCGGCGTTCATTTATATTCAGCTGGGCAGTATGATTTGCAGCAGGTCATAGTCCTGCAAAGATGTCATAAACCGGCCCAGGATGATAAACAGCAGCAGCGCGGCTACTTCTCCTATCTCCACCAGCGCCCCGTAGCAATCTCCGCTGAGCCCGCCGAACAGGCGCTTGAAAATCAACCCGGCCAGATACACCAGGGCCAGCACGCAGGCCATCAACGTTGTGCCCATGACTAGCCCATTTAATAAGACGGATACTGCCATGGCAGCCAGCGTGGCGAGGATATATCCCCGCCAGTCCGCGCCGCTTTTGACGGCATATCCTGCGCCGCCGGATTTGGCGGGTGGAAATAAAAGAATCGCGGCCGTCAGCGCCCAGCGGCTGATAACGGGAAAAGCGACCAGCATGGCGGGAGTTAAAGAGGACGAAATAGCCGCGTATTTGAGGAGCAGGATTATGCCGGCGCCGGTTATGCCGAAGGCCCCCACCCGTGTATCCGACATAATGGCCAGGCGCTCGTCCCTGGTCCTGCCTGCAACCATGCCGTCGCAGGTATCCATAAGTCCGTCAAGGTGGTGGGCGCCGGTGATAATGGCCAGGGCTGCTATGATGACAGCGCTGACCACGGGCGATGGTAATATTAAATGCAGCGCGTAATACAATAAAGCTAAAACAATGCCGATGATAAGGCCCACCACGGGGAAGTATGCGATGGACCGTCCTACCTGGATCAGGCTGTTATCCGCAGGGATAGGGGCGCCGTCGGATAGGGCGACACGGGTAGGGTGGGACAATCCGTGCTCCGCATAACCGGGGGCGGGGATTACGGTCAGAAATCTCAGGACGGCAAGGAAGCTCATCTTGTTTTAACCTCTATTGTATATCAGAAACCCCGGCCTCTGAAAAAGTGGCCATCTCCCGCAGCAGGTTGACCGATGACTCCGCCAGGAAAATGCCCAGCGCCGCGCCCGTGCCTTCGCCCAACCTCAGGTTCAACTTCAGTATGGGTTCGAGCTTCAGGTGCTTGAGGCAGGCGGCATGTCCCTTTTCAGCGGACAGGTGGGAGGCTATCATGTAGTCTCCGGCCTGCGGGCAGACGCCGGCCGCGATAAGCGCCGCTGCCCCGGATATAAAACCGTCGATGACAACCGGGATGCGGTTGGCCGCAGCCGCCAGCATGGCGCCGGCCAACCCGCCTATCTCAAAGCCGCCTATTTTCTCCAGGACGTCTATTGCATCCGTGGGGTCAGGCTGGTTAACGGCCAGCGAACGCTGGATAATTTTGACTTTGTGCGCGAGTTGGGCATCATCTATGCCCGTGCCCCTGCCGGTCACTTCGGGAACTGGTTGCCCTGTGATAACAGCGGTGATAGCGCTGGCCGAAGTCGTATTACCGATGCCCATATCGCCGGTTCCTAATATATCAAGTCCGTTCTTTATTTCCTTTTCAACAATCCCTATACCGGCCAGCAGGCAATCCAGGGCCTGCCCGCGCGTCATGGCCGGTCCGGTTGACATATCCATGGTGCCGGGGGCTATTGGATTGCAGGTGATTCCCCCGCCGGCGGGCAGTCCGCCGCGGACGCCCATATCGACGATGATTACACGGGCGCCGATCATGCGGGAGAGCACGTTAATGGCCGCGCCGCCCTCCAGGAAATTTAACACCATCTGGCGTGTTACCTCCGCCGGGTAGAGGCTGATACCCTGTGCGGTCACGCCATGGTCCGCGGCCATGGTCAGGATGGCCTTGTGCTTTAAGATGGGTATGGGTTGAGCGGTTATGCCGGCAATCTGGATGGATAGTTCTTCCAGCCTGCCCAGGCTGCCGCGCGGCTTGGTCAGCCGGTCCTGCCGCAGCCTGGCCTTTTCCATGGCCTCGGCGTCCAGCGGTTTTATCCGCCCGATTATTTTATCTAACGTATTCATAGCGGTGGGTGCGGGATCAATACTCGATGCCCCTGCGCTGCTGGACCCCTTCTGCAAGGGGGTGCTTGATCGGCAGCATCTCGGTCACCAGGTCCGCGCGTTTGACCACCTCCCGGGGCGCTTTGCGCCCGGTCATGATAAGTTCAACGTTGTCCGGCTTCATCTGCATCAGGTCCAGGACCTGCTGCAGGCTCAGTAGCCCCCGCCAGTGTGCGATAAATATCTCGTCTAATATCACCAAATCGTATTTGCCGCCGGCCAGGGCCTTCTGCGCGCATTGGTAGGCTTCCGTGGTCTCCTGCAGCAGTTCTTGCTCGGACTTTTTAAAGAGGTCGCCTTTGCCGAACTGGATTATCTCAAACGGTTTTAACTTATCGGCGAAGAAGTGTTCCCCTCCCTCCTGGCCTTTGAGGAACTGGATGACGATGACTTTCAGTCCCTGGCCGCAGGCCCTGACGGCCTGTCCCAGGGCGGCGGTCGTCTTGCCCTTGCCGTCGCCGGTGTAAACCTGTATCAGACCTTTAAGCTGTCCTTCTGCCATACGGACCTCCCAGGATGATTTTATATATCGCGTCCATATCCAGGCTTTCCCTGAACACTGAAGCTATGTCATCATAGGCTTTTTCCCTGTCCAAGGCATTGCCCTCCGCGGGACGAAGGTTACGCAGTGAGCAGAGGTTATTGATTAGCCCCCGTGTGAAATCGTCACTGTTGAAAACCCCGTGTATGTAGCTGCCGAATACTGTTCCTGCTGAATTTACGCCGCCGTCCCGGTAGCCGGCTGCCGCAGGGCCGGGCGGCGTTACCGTGAATACGCTATGGGGAGGCTCTTGCGAGCACCTGCCCATGTGTATCTCATAGCCTGTGATGTCCAGGCCTTTCAGCCCTGTTAACAATCCCCAATCGGCTGTAACTTTGCCCTTTACCTGCGCGGTGACCTTATCGGGGCCGAAAACCGTCTCCAGTTCCAGCAAACCGAGCCCGTCGGCTTCAGTTATCTCCGATTCGGCGTTGACCGGGTCGTAGATTTTACGTCCCAGCATCTGGTATCCGCCGCACATGCCGAAGACCGGTGTGCCCTCCCCGGCCAGTTCAATTATTTTTGCTGAAAGCCCTGACCGGTGGAGAAACAGGATGTCAGCGATGGTGCTCTTGGTGCCCGGCAGGATTACCAGGTCGGGGTCGCCGAGCTTTTCCACCGAGGTGACATAACGTATATTGCAGAGCCTTTCCAGCGGGTCGAAGTCATCGTAGTTGGCTATATGCGGCAGGCGGATAATGCAGACGTCGGGATATCCCTGGCGTGTTTGAGCAATCTTTTCATCGAGATAGACCGAGTCCTCCTGGGCAACAGCCAGGCCCCTGATATAGGGGACGACGCCCACCACCGGACGGCGGCAGCGTTTCTCCAGGAAATCAAGCCCGGGCTTCAGCAGTGACAGGTCGCCGCGGAACTTGTTGATGACCAGGCCCTTTATCAGGTTGCGCCGGCGCAGGGGTAGCAGTTGAAGTGTGCCGACTATTGAGGCGAAGACGCCTCCGCGGTCGATGTCCCCCACCAGTATAACCGGCGCCCCGGCCAGCGCGGCGATGCGCATATTGGCGATGTCCCTGTCCATCAGATTCACCTCGGCCGGGCTGCCCGCGCCCTCGATGATCACCACGTCATATTGACTGCGCAGCCTGGCCAGCGAGTCCTTGATTACCGGCAGCAATTTATAATTGTCCCGGTAATAAGCCGCGGCGTCCGCAACGCTCTGCGCTTTGCCCAGCACGATGACCTGCGACGTGGCATCCGCCTGCGGTTTAAGCAGGACCGGGTTCATGTGGACGGTGGGTTCGATACCTGCGGCTGTGGCCTGCACGGCCTGGGCCCGGCCAATCTCGCCGCCGTCCCTGGTAACGAAAGAATTGAGCGCCATATTTTGAGATTTGAAGGGCGCCACCTTATAGCCGTCCTGCTTCAAAATGCGGCACAGCGCCGCAACCGTAATGCTCTTGCCGGCCGAAGAGGCGGTGCCCTGTATCATCAGAGTCCGGGCCGTCATTTGACCTCGCTTTGCACTGATTTTATGGCGGCTATAAGCTTGAGGCAATCCTGCATCCGGCGCGGGGCAATGCGAATATAAGCGGGCAGGCCGAAGGATGAGCAGTCGCGGACAAGGAACCCCCTATTCAGCAGCCTGCTTTGAAAAGCGGCTGCCTTGCCCACGCGTACCAGGAAGAAATTTGCGTCCGTGGGTAAAACGTCATAGCCCAGCGACCCTAATTGCGTTATTAAATAGTCCTTACCCTTATTTATCAGGGCATTGCATTTTTTCAAGTGGCCGGGACTATCCAGAGCGGCCATGCCCGCCTGTTGAGCGAAGGAGTTGACGTTCCAGGGCGGACGCACTTTCTTGAGGGTGTTGATTATCTCCCGGGAAGCTATGCCGTAGCCCAGCCTCAAACCCGCCAGCGCGAAGTCCTTGGTCATCGAGCGTACAATCAAAATATTCGGATAACGCAGCAATTCAAGGGAGTCCCGGGCGCCCGCGGTAAAGGACACGTAGGCTTCATCCAGGACTACCAGCGTATCGGGGAAAGACGACACAATTTTCCTGATATCGCTTAAGGCGAGGTATTGGCCGGTGGGATTATTAGGATTACAGATAAAAATTGCGGCGGGACTGTGCTTTTGGGCAAAAGAGATGAAATCCCCGGCAGCGAGACGGAAACCCGTGTGCTCCTTCAACCGGTATTTTACTATGGTGGCGCCGACGATCTGGCAGGCCAGCTCATATTCGCCGTAGGTGGGCGAGGGGATGACGGCGGTGTCCCCGGGTCCTGTGTAGGCCAGCGCCGCCAGCCTGAGCAATTCCGTTGAGCCGTTGGTGGCTATCAGGTTTCCTCCGGCAGCGCCAATCTTGTGCGAGAGCAGGCCGATGAATTCCCGGCAATCGGGGTCGGGGTAAAGGGCGGCATCCGCCTGTGCCAGGGCTTCGCTTACCGATGGGGGCGGGCCGTAGGGATTACAGCATGTGCTGAAGTCGAGGATATCTTCCCAGCGTGGGGATAGATTGCTTCGTCGCTGCGCTCCTCGCAATGACATTTTTGAGCGGGCTCCCGTTAACCCCGTCATTGCGGAGCCGCCCCTTTTTACTCTCGTCATTGCGAGCCCGAAGGGCGCGGCAATCCTTGCTTCGCCGTCTGCGGACGCGCAGAAATTGATCCCGCCGTGCGTGCCCGGCCGGATATTCGCGATATGCGGTTTAGGCTGCAATGCCAATCAGAGCCTCCATA
>JBFYUA010000086.1:0-4105 GCA_041300305.1 Dehalococcoidia bacterium
ATTTTTTCCAGCGTCTGGCCGGTGTGTTTGGCCAGGATATTGGCTATCAGCGCATCTAATCTCTCAAATTCCTTGGCGGCGATCTTGATATCGGTGATCTGCCCCTGGGTCCCCGCCCGGCCCTGGTGCATATGTATGGTGGAACTGGGCAGGGCATACCTCTTGCCTTTGGCCCCCGCGCAGAGGAGCACCGTGCCCATGCTGTAGGCGGAGCCGACGCAGATGGTGGAAACGTCGGGCTGAATCAACTGCATGGTGTCGTAGATGGCCAAACCGGCCGTCACCACACCGCCCGGCGAATGTATGTAGATGCTGATGTCTTTCTCAGGGTCCTCCCTGGCTAAATACAGCAACTGGGCCACAATTACGTTGGCCACCTGGTCATCTACCTGGGTACCAAGAAAGATTATCCTTTCTTTTAACAGCAGCGAATAGATATCCATGTACCTCTCGCCGCGCGCGCTGCTCTCGATAACAGTGGGTATCATGTTAAACAGTGAACTGTCCAATTTCAGTACCTCCCTTATTAATTAGATATTATTCCTGTCCGGTAACGAGTTTGGTTAAATAATCCATCGCCTTGTTGATGACCATCATGTCCCTTAACGACTCCCGCGGCTGTGGCATGGCGAAGAGTTTCCTGATGCTCTCGGCACGGCCGGGCTCCTCTTTGACCATGTTTTCGATCGACTGATCCACTTCTTCGTCACTGGCCGTGATGTTCTCAAGCTCGGCGATTTTGCTGGTTACCAGGTAGGCTTTGACCCGGTCGCCGGCAGCCGGCCTTAAATCCGCACGGTGCTCTTCCATGGTCTTTTTGGATTTCTCCAGGTAGCTCTCCAGTCCCTTGGCGCCGTCACCAAAATTCCTTGCTTCGTCATTAATCAGGTGGTCGATTTCCTTGTCCACCAGGACGGGGGGGAAGTCGATGCTGCTCTGCTCGATGAGCGTGGTCATCAATTTATGCTCGAACTCCTTTTTCAGGCTTTCATCGGCGCGGGACTGCAGTCCGGCCTTGATTTTCTCTTTAAGTTCGTCGACGTTTTCGCTGCCCGCATTCTTGGCAAACTCATCGTTTATCTCGGGCAGGTTCTTTTCCTTGACATCTTTGATCTTCACGGCGAAAGAATACTGCTTGCCCGCTATCTCTTTTATCTCGTAATCATCCGGGAAGGGGATATCAAAGGAGATATCCGTATCTTTTTTCAGCCCGACTAATTTCTCCGAGAAACCGGGCACCGGTATCTTGGAATCCTGGTTGACCTCGTAGTAGGCGTCCTTGCGGCTGATGATGGTCTCTTCGCCCCGTTTGCCCTCGATGTCCGCGGCAATGATATCGCCGTACCGGATATCGCGCTCAACAGGCACCAGTGTCCCGAATTGCAGCTGCAATTGTTCGATGACCTGGCTTACGTCGCTTTCTGTAACCTCTTTTTTACCTATTTCAAGCCTGATGTCCTTGTAATTGCCCGGCGTGACCTCAGGTTTGGTAGGGACCGTGGCTTTGAATATCACAGGGTCTACCTGGACAAGTTCGATTTTAGGGTCGGCTATGGCCATAATAGATTCTTTGGCCAGCGCCTCCTCGTAGGCCTCGGGCACCAGGTGCTCCAGCGCTTCCTGTAAGATGGCCTCTTTGCCCACGTGCTGTTCAACCAGCGCCCTGGGGGCCTTGCCCTTCCTGAACCCGGGCAGCGTGACCTTGCGGGCGAGGTGTTCGATGGCGATACCCATGTATTTCAGGGTCTCTTCCCCTTCCATCTCAATATTGAGGGCAACCTGGCAGTTTTCGATTTTTTCAGAAGTAGTTTTCATATAAACCCGTCACCTTGAATAATTATATCATTCAAAAATTTGTCTTCAAAAAAGCCGCGCCGTTGTCTAATCGCCTGTTATGCTGAGGTGAAGCTCCTTCAATTGCTGGCCGGATATGGACGACGGCGCGTCCGTCATCACGTCCGCCGCCGCCTGGTTTTTGGGGAAGGCGATAACGTCCCTGATAGTCTTGCTGTTGGTCAGCAGCATCAACAGGCGGTCGATGCCCGGGGCGATACCGCCGTGGGGAGGCGCTCCGTATTCAAGCGCCTCCAGGAAGCTCCCGAATTTGTCCTCCACCTCCTGCTTCCCGTAGCCCAGGATATTGAATACCTTTTCCTGCAGGTCACGGTTATGTATCCTGATGCTGCCGCTGGATAGCTCGTAGCCATTGCAGACAATATCATAGTGCCTGGCGCGTACTTTGCCCGGGTCCGCTTCCAGCAGGGGTATATCGTCCTCAAAGGGCGCCGTAAACGGGTGGTGCGTGGAATCCCACGCCTTTCTCTCTTCATTCCAGTCAAACAGCGGAAAATCAGTGATAAACACGAAGGACATTAAATCCGGGTCGCAGAGGTCCAGGCGCTTTGCCATCTCGCGCCGCAGTTCATCGAGGACCCTGTTGACCAGGGCCCTTTCGCCCGCGGCTATCAGCAGCAGGTCGCCCGGCGAAGCCTGGAAAACCTCCAGGACCTGCTTCATGTCCTCTGCCTTGATGTGCCTGGCAACTACCGACTTGATCTTCTCCATCTGCAGGCTGTTGATGTCCTTCTGGCCGTCACCCGCCGTCCAGGCTATGGATATAAGCCCACTGGCCCCGCATTTCTTCGCTATCCCGGTCAGTTCCTCGACCTGCTTCTGGGAATATTTGGCGCAGCCCGGCAGGCAGATACCCCTGACCGTCCCCTTATTTTGAAGCGCCGATTTGAAAACAATAAACTCGCTGGCAGCCAGGATTGCAGAGATGTCCCTAATCTCGATCCCGAAGCGGATATCCGGCTTGTCCGTACCGTAACGGTCCATTACCTCGGCGTAGGTCATGCGGGCGAAAGGTTTGATAAGGCGGATTCCCGGCGTGACGGTTTCAATCAGGGAGGTAAATAATTCCTCCAGCAGCACCAGGATGTCCTCTTCGTCGACGAAGCTCATCTCGAGGTCGAGCTGGGTGAATTCGGGCTGGCGGTCGGCGCGCAGGTCCTCGTCCCTGAAGCAGCGTGCCACCTGGTAATACTTCTCGAATCCGGCCACCATGAGGAGCTGTTTTAACTGCTGTGGGGATTGCGGCAGCGCGTAGAATTTGCCGGCATGCACCCGGCTGGGAACCAAATAGTCCCTCGCCCCTTCCGGCGTGCTCTTGATCATGATGGGCGTTTCTATTTCGACGAAGCCGCGCCCGTCCAGGAAATCGCGCATGAATTTGATGACTTTATGCCTGAGCAGCATGTTGTCCCTCAGGGTGGCCCGCCTCAACTGGAGGTAACGGTACCTGAGCAGCAGGGACTCATCCACATCAACCTCTTCATTTATGTAAAATGGAGGGGTCTTAGAGGCATTGTAAATCTTGATCTCGTCGGCATGCACCTCAATTTCACCGGTCGGGAGTTTCGGGTTCTCCGTGCCGGAGGGCCGTTTTCCCACCCTGCCGATTATTTGAATAACGAATTCGCTGCGCAGGTCGGTGGCAATAACATGCGCGCCGCCAGACACCTCCGGGTTGAAAATAACCTGTGTGATTCCTTCCCTGTCGCGCAGGTCGATAAAAATAAGCCCGCCGAGGTCACGCCGCCGGTGCACCCACCCGGCGAGGGTTACGGTTTGTCCTGAATGAGAAGAGCGGAGTTCTCCGCAGTTATGGGTCTTTAGCAAGGCGCCCTCCTGAAGGTGAAATTATAGCGCAATACGTTCACAATACACAAAGTACACTGCGGACAATGGGCATTTGCGGGGTTTATTAAAACGAAAGGACCGGGCCGCGCTATCAGGCGGCCGTGGCCTGCCCGGCGTATTTCTCCCTCAATTTGGGTTTCTCGATCTTCCCCGTGGGGTTGCGGGGCACCTTGTCAAATATCACCCTGCGGGGTACCTTGTGCAGGGCCAGGTTAGAGTTACAGAAATCGAGCACTTCGCTCTCCGTCAGCGTTTCACCCGCCTTGAGGTCAACTATCGCCACTGCTATCTCGCCCAGCCTCTTATCAGGTATGCCGATGACGGCGGCGTCATATACCTTGTCAATATTATGTAAAATATCCTCGATCTCGACGGGGAAGATGTTCTCGCCGCCGGTTATTAT
>JBFYUA010000092.1:0-8027 GCA_041300305.1 Dehalococcoidia bacterium
AACGCAAACATCATCGGCATCATCATGGTAGTCATGCTGGCCATCTGCGCCTGCTTGGGGTCCGTAGAGGGCGCGGTGACCATTTTCTGCTGCACCCACATCGTAATGCCCACCAGGATAGCAAGAATCAGTGTGGGGTCCGGTTGCGAAAGTTTCAAGCCCAGGAAATCCTCGTTCAGGGGTATGGCCTGTCCCACGATATCCCAAGAATATAAATGCTGCGACAAAATCAGCAGGTTCTCGGGCGTCGCCGCCAGGGCCTGCATGATGGACTGGTACAGCGCGATCCAGATAGGCATCTGGATGAGCATGGGCCACATGCAGCCGAGCGGGTTGATGCCGGCTTCTTTGTACAGCCTCATCATTTCCTGCTGCATTTTCTGCTGGTTCCTGGCGTACTTCTTCTGTATTTCCTGGAGCTTCGGCTGCATGGCCTGCATGGCCTTGGTGGATTGCGTTTGCTTGAACGTCAGCGGCATCAGGACTATCCTGACCACAACCGTTAGCACGATGATTGCCAGCCCGAAATTATTGCCACAATACTGTGAGAGGGCTATCAGCCCGTTTAATATCGGGTCAAGTATAGCTATATTCCAAATTTCAACCATTTATCTTCCCTATTTCAAATATGAGGAGATTTTCCACGAGACAATACCCTTTGAGGTATCCACGGCATATACATTGTGGTCCCTGGCATATACATATACCATGTCGCCATCCGCGAAGAGATTGCTATATACGGTGAAACCAACCGCTACGCTGCCGGCCTGCGTGCCATTTTCTTTATCGAGCTTATACAAAATGCCTTTGTCGCAAATCACGTTGATATAATTACCTGAAATGGCCGGCGTGGATACTATGGGGCTTTCCGCCGTAAACTGCCACAATTCCTTGCCGGTCAGCGCATCCAGCACATATAGTTTACGGTCAAGGCAGGCCGAGTAAATCCTGCCCGATTCTATTACCGGCTTCGCCCATACCCAGTTGCCGGTAACAAATTTCCACTTCTCCTGCCCGTTGGACTTGTCGATAGCGTAAAGGTACCGGTCAAATGTTCCGAAATACAGGCCGTTTTCATATACACTGATTGAGGATGAAACCGCCGAGGGTATCTTGATGCTCCATATCTCTTTGCCGGTTTCGGCGGAGATGGCATAAACATTACCGCCATAATTTCCCGCGTAGATTATGCCGTTATCGATAGCCGGGGAGGTCCAAATTTTGTTGGATGTCTGGAACTCCCATTTGAAATCGCCGGTGACTGCGTCAAGGGCGTATATCTTGCCGTTAGCACTGCCGAAATAGAGGCTGCTGCCATCGGTCACTATATTCCCAACTATTGCCCCTACCGTCTCATAACCTTCCCTGGGATAGATCCACCTTACCACCCCGCGGGCTGCATTGAGCGCGTAGATTTTGCCCGAGTAGGTCCCTACATAAGCCAGTTCTCCCACGATAACCGGCGTATCATAGATACCCGGACCTGACGTAGAAGATGATGGAGCGCACATTGCCCCACAGGCCGACCCCGGCGTGGCAACTTTCACAAGATATGACCATTCATTTTCCGAAGGGAACGTCTTGTTTTCGCTGCGGGCCACCGGATCCAGGGCAATCACCCTACCCTCCATCGACCCGAAACAAATAACATTCTTATAGGGCGCGAAACCCGACCAGCCCTGGGTCTGGGTACCGGAACATCCACCGCCCATGGACTGGTCACCGCAACCGGTCACAAATACAATTAACACCAGGGCAAGCAACACCAAAGCTTTAATATACTTTTTAATTCTGCTCATTAATCATCCTGTTTCCACTTGTTCAATTTATCAGGGGACCGGATCGTATCCTTGCGGCGTCCACGGGTTACACCGGCATATCCTCAGAAAGGTCATCCAACCGCCTTTCAGCAAGCCGTATTTTTGGATCGCCTCATAGCCAAACTGGGAACATGTAGGCGTGAAACGGCAGGCAGGCGGTGTAACACGTGAAATCGTCCCCTGGTACAACTTAATCGACTTTAGAGCTAAATTTTTCATCGTCTTTGCGCAATATACGGGCTCTATCCAGCAATTTAATGGCACGGGCGGTCAATGTACCATAATCGGCCGTTACAATATTATGTCTTGCTATAAGTACAATATCCCAGCCCTGTTCTATATCCAGTTGCCGCATGATCTCCTTCAGCAGCCTTTTAATATGGTTCCTGACTGTTGCTTTCCCCATCTCCTTGGTTACGGAGAAGCCGATCCGTGAAACATCGAGATTATTGGCCAGTGTCTTGATAACAAGCATGTTATCAGCAACAGCTTTCCCCGATTTATAAACCGCTAAATATTGTGCTCTCCTGGTTAAAGCCAATCGCTTGGCCATTGTTACACTATACCTGGGTCAGCTTCCAGCGGCCCTTGGCGCGCCGTGCTTTAAGGACATCACGTCCGCCGCGCGTGGAATTGCGGGCGCGGAAACCGTGCTTCCTGATCCTTCCTCTTTTTTTTGGCTGATAAGTCCTCTTGGGCAATTCAATTCTCCAAATTAGATTATGCTTTTTTTTCGGCGCCGCTCATATTCAAGACGTGCTCGGGGGAAGATGCCAGCATGGCCAGGAACCGCGCCCGCTTGATGGCCTGGGCCAAACTGCGTTGATGCCTGGCACAAACACCGGTGCGCCTTCTCGGCACGATCTTGCCCCTGTCTGAGACAAAACGCCCTAACAGAGTAACATTCTTATAATCAATCGGCACTTTATCCGCGCAAAACATACAAACCTTAGGTTTGACAATGAATTTGCGCCCCCTCTCCCTTCTCGGTCCGGTATTGCTTTCCATCAGTCTATTAATACTCCTTTATCTGCATTTAAGGGTTTAGAACGGTATATCTTCAGGTTCAATATCGCCTTCAATGGCCCGGCCTTCTTCCGGCGGTAACTGCACCGCGCCTTGCTTGTCAAGGAATATCACCTTGTCCGCCGTCACATCCAGGCTGACCCGTTTCTGACCGTCTTTTCCATCATATAAACGTGTACGTAAACTGCCCTCAACATAAACCAATTTACCCTTGGTGAGGAACTGGTTACAGGTCTCCGCCAGCTTTCTCCAGGCGCTGACACGAAACCATTCAGCTTCCCCTTTATATGACCCGTCGGGTTGACGCGTGTTGCGGTCGGCAGCCAAACTGAACGTTGTTACTGCAACGCCATCCGGTGTAAACCTCATCTCGGGGTCACCGCCAACCCTGCCAATCAACATCAATTTAATCAAACTCGCCATATCTGCCTCCTCCGTGTATTAGCTATTCTCACGAATAAATAAATACCTCAATACGTCCTCTGAAAGTTTCAAATTAGTATCAAGCTCTTTCAAGGCAGTTTGCTTGATCTGAACCTTCTGCAGCACATAATTTCCTTCAGACTGCTTTTTGATTGGATAGGCAAGCCTTCTCTTGCCCCACTGGGTGGTTTCACTGACCGTACCACCGAATTTGGTGATAAGGTCGTTGACCTTCCCCAGCACGCGGGAGTAATCATCTTCACTTAGGTTTGCATTCAATATACAAACCAGTTCATAACTGGGCACAATAAACCCTCCAGATTGCAAATTCCACTGATTATAGCACAGGCCATAATCCTGCCACAACTTATGGACATATTCCGGGGTTTTGCATTTTCTACATGGCTGTCATATAGTTTCTTGTTGAGCGAGGCCTTAATATGGAAATAAGCATTATAGGTTTGCCCGGAAGCGGCAAGAGCACTGTTTTCAACGCCCTTACCAGGTTCACGGCCGAGCATAAGCCGCATGCCGGCAGCGGGCTGACCGCCAATCCCGCTGTAGCCAAGGTACCGGATGCACGATTACTTAAATTAAGTGAGATCTTTCATCCCAAGAAAACAACCCCTGCCGAGATAAAATACATAGATATCGGCGGACTGCCCCGGGGTTTCGGCAAGGAACAGGGGGTGAGCGGCCAATTCCTCAATATCCTCAGCACCGCGGACGCCATACTGCAGGTCGTGCGGGCTTTCGAGGACGATAATATCCCCCATATCGAGGGGAATATCGACCCTCTGCGGGATATCGAAACACTCGACATGGAGCTGATTTTTTCCGACCTCACTATCATAGAAAAACGCCTGGCCCGCCTGGAATCGGGCCTGAAAATGGGTAAATCGGCGGAACGCGACGCCGCCTTAAAGGAGCAGGAGCTTCTCAACAGGATCAAGCAGTCTTTGGACCAGAGCGTCCCCATCCGGCTGCAAAAATTGACGGCGGACGAATTGCGGGCGCTCAATAACTACCAGTTCTTAACGGCGAAACCTATGCTCATCGTTATAAATATCGGTGAAAAACAACTTTCCGGGTATGGCGCGGCCCTGGAGTCCTTGAAGGCAGCCTGTGCGAGGCCGCAGGTGGATCTGATATCCATGTGCGGCAAGCTTGAAATGGAATTGGCCCAGCTTAATGACCAGGAAGCTGAGGAGTTCCGCCGCGACATAGGCCTGCAGGAAACCGCTTTCGATACGGTTATCAAGCATTCCTACTCCCTGCTCGGGCTGGTATCATTTTTCACCGTGGGAGAGGACGAAGTCAAAGCCTGGACCATCCGCGATAATACCCAGGCCGTTAAAGCGGCGGGCAAAATCCACACGGACATCGAAAAAGGCTTTATCCGCGCGGAGGCCATCAGCTACAACGATTTTATCAGCAGCGGCACCATGGCAGAGGCGCGTAAGCACGGCTTGCTGCGGCTGGAAGGTAAAATTTATATTGTCAGGGACGGCGATATAATTAATTTCCTGTTTAATGTTTAGGTTGCCTTTGAATTTCTGATGATGTCTGATTTACCGGTCCGGCAGCGGTTGGAGCAGGCAGAGGAACGCCTGGCACCCTGTGCCGCGCGCAGCGCAAGGAGCCGGGGAAGATTAATTGACGAGGAACCCTGCCCGCTCAGGACGGCCTACCAGCGTGACAGGGACCGCATTATCTTCTCCAATGCCTTCAGAAGGCTGAAACACAAGACGCAGGTATTCATTTCCCCGCTCGGCGACCATTATGTCACCCGCCTGACGCACACGCTGGAGGTGTCTCAAATCGCGCGCACCATCTCCCGCGGCCTGAACCTTAATGAAGACCTGGCGGAGGCCATCGCGCTGGGACATGATTTGGGCCATACCCCCTTCGGGCATATCGGCGAGCAGGTACTCAATGAATTGCTCCCCGGCGGTTTCCGGCATTACGAGCAAAGCCTGCGCGTCGTGGATTGCGTGGAGAGAAATGGCAGGGGACTTAACCTGACCTGGGAAGTCAGGGACGGCATACTCAATCATTCCAAGGGCAACCTGGAGATACTGGACGAGGGGTGGAACAACGTCGCAACAGTAGAAGGCCAGGTGGTTAAAATGGCCGACCTGGTCGCCTATATCAACCATGATCTGGAAGACGCCATCCGCGCGGGGGTGATATCACGGTCGGACCTGCCTGCTTCCACATTAAAAATACTTGGGAAGTCGAATTCCAGCCGCATCAACACGCTGGTCACCAACATCGTGGATTTCTCCGGCCACAACCTGGGTCAAATTGAAAAAGACCCCTCGGTTATCGGCATGGATGATACCATACGGAACGCCGCCAATGAACTCCGCGAGTTTTTATTTTCCCGGGTATATTACGCCGGACTTGAAGCAGCCGAAACGTCACATGCCCACCGGGTAATCATTTCTTTGTATAATTATTACACTGGCAATCCCGGTTCCCTGCCTGAAGAATATACCCTGAATAACGACACCGTGGAAAGGCGGGTGACCGATTACATAGCAGGTATGACGGACCATTATGCTATACTCACAGCGGCACAGATATCTCGATCCGCTGACATTTAAACCATGCTTCGGCCGGCCGTGAACCAATGAACGTAACAGATGATATCAAGCAGAAATTGGACATCGTCGATGTCGTTTCCCAATATATCCAGTTAAGCAAATCCGGGCGCAATTTCAAAGCCAATTGCCCATTCCACGCCGAGAAAACTCCCTCGTTCTTTGTTTTCCCCGAGAAACAAAGCTGGCACTGTTTCGGCGCCTGCGGAACCGGCGGCGATATCTTCACATTTGTGATGAGAAAGGAGGGGTTGGACTTTGGGCAGGCGCTGCGCCTGCTGGCGGACAAGGCCGGCATCACACTTCCCAAAGCCACACTTCCTTCTAAAGAAGACAACGCACTGAAAGACCGTTTACAAAAGTTGAACGAGGTGGCCGCCGAATATTTTCATTACCTGCTGCTGCACGATCCCGAGGCCTCAGCTACCCGGCAATATGCGGAAAGGAGAGGATTATCCTCCCGCACCATCGAAGATTTTCAGCTTGGCTTTGCCCCCAACAAATGGGATGGGCTGATGAATTACCTGGTCAAATCGGGTTATGCCGTGGAGGAACAGCTCACGGTCGGTTTAATCGTGCCCCGTGATACCGGCGGATATTATGACAGGTTCAGAAACAGGCTGATTTTCCCCATACGGGACATCAAGGGGCATGTAGCCGGGTTTGGCGGCCGTGCCGTGGACGATTCCATGCCGAAATATTTGAATTCGCCGCAGACCCCTCTCTTCGATAAAAGCAGCATCATTTTCGCTATAGACCGCGCCCAGGGGCCCATCAGGGAAAAGGACTCGGTAGTTATCACCGAGGGCTACATGGATACCATCACCGCCCATCAGTACGGATTCACCAACACCGTCGCGTCGATGGGGACAGCCCTGACCGACCGGCAAATCTCAATATTGCGGAAGCTCTCCAGGAACATCATTGTCGCCCTGGATGCGGACCCGGCGGGAATTGAAGCAACCACCAGGAGCATACTGACCATTGACGGGCAAATCCCCAAAGACCACTGGATGCCCTGGACACAATCGAGGACTTACGCGGAATTAGTGAAATATGAGGTCCAGGTGGTGGAGATCCGTGACGGCAAGGACCCTGATGAAATAATACGGAATTCCCCCGAAAAATGGGCGCAATTGCTCAGCGGCTCACAACCAATAATTGATTTTACTTTAAAAAAGGAAATTGCTAACATTAACCCCGATAGTTCCAAAGATAAGTCTGCCGTAGTTTCAAAATTGCTACCCATTATCTCTCAGATAAATGATGCCGTCCGGCGTGCGCACTATGTACAAAAACTGGCAGGGTTGCTCAAAATTGACGAGCGGTTCGTAAGTGATGCGCTATTTGATTTACAGTCAGCCGAAAGAAAAAACAAGTCGCCTTTTAACCGGAAGGCCAAACGTGATTACACTGAGCTTACTGCGACGTCACGTTACATTGAAGAGTATTGCCTTACTTTGCTGCTGCAATACACGGACTTAAAGGAGCAGGGACTGACCCTTTCAGCGGACTATTTTGAACATTCGGAGAATAGGGACATCTTATTGAAATGGCAGGCCGACCCTGATATAGATACAATTATGGCCGGCCTTGACCCATCCCTGCACGACTATTTCAGGCAGGTGCGGTCGTTTCATACCAGGTTGCCGGGCAGCCTGGTCATCGATAAGCGAGAGAGAGAATTGGCATTTAAGGATTGTATCAACCGTTTGCTGGAAGGGTATGTCAGGAACCTTGAAATTAAGAAAAAACTGATACTCGCGGCAGAAAAGGAAAAGGGCGATATCGAAAGCCAGCTGGCTAAACTGATAGAACACGGCATAGATGAAAGCCGTCAGTTGCAGAGCATCTTTAAGAAGCGTGGGCGGCTCTTCAGCCGCACCAGGGGAGCCTAAATGTCGAAGAGCACGGACCTTACCCGGAAAGAAACGGCATTACCGCTGAAAGGCGGGGTGAAGACGTCGCCGCCGGTAAAAGGCAACAAGGCGATAACGCACGCGGTGAAAGACGGCAAAAAGAAGACGCCGGCGGCGAAAGGCAAGAAAGCGGTAACGCAGGCGGCGAAAGGCGGGGGAAAGACAGCCAAGCCCGTTATAAGTGAACAGCCAATGCCGGTGAGGACGGTTCCCAAAGATTTTGAGGTACCGCA
>JBFYUA010000122.1:0-7839 GCA_041300305.1 Dehalococcoidia bacterium
TGATCCACAACCCATGCGGACTTCCAGGGAAACCTGTACAGGTTTTACGACAGCTTTATTATCCACGTAGTTGCCGATGGCTTCAAGCATCGCCTGCGGACCGCAGGCAAAAACCTGGTCAGCGCCATCAATTTGCGCCGGTAAGAAATCGGTGATTTTTCCCAGCAGCAGATTATTGTTACTACCCCGGCTTTCAACAGCCTTTATCGCCGTAATACCTGAAGGTAATAGCCTGTCAGGGAAAAGGGCCTCCTCGTGGCGCGCCCCTGCCAGTAATGTTACATTCTTGCCAAGCCCGGCCGCCCTTGCGGCCAGGAACGACAGCGGCGCAATGCCGATGCCCCCTGCCGCCAATAAAAGATTACGTGATTTACCGTCTATGGTAAACCCGTTGCCCAGGGGCCCTATGATGTCCAGTTCAGCTCCGGCAGCCATCCCTGCCAGCCAGCCAGTCCCCTTCCCTTTGTCCTCATAAAGAAAGGCTACCTGACCCGTGGGCGTCGCCGCGTGTATGCTCAGGGGGCGTCGCAGCAGTGAATCCTCACCGCATTTGAGCATGCAGAATTGCCCGGGCCTGCTGGCAGCGGCGATTTCAGGAGCATCGACGCGCATCAGGAAATAGCCGGCGCCTGAAAAGCTCAAGACCGCCTCGTTTGACCGTACCGTGGCCTTCATTTGTTTCAATTTATAGCGTAACCACCTATTTTATATCGGCGTGGTAACTCTGTAATGATTTGACCGATGGCTTGCCCTTCTGAAAAGCGGCAATGCCTTTGGCCGCTGCCGATGCCGCCGCCAGCGTGGTTATGTAAGTTACCTTGTACTGGATAGCTGCCTTGCGGATATAGGAGTCATCATACAGGCCCAGTTTACCGCTGGGTGTGTTAATGACCAGGTTGATCTCGCCGTTCTTGATGGCGTCCACAATATTCGGCCTGCCCTCATGCTGCTTATTGATAATTTCCGATTTAATCCCGTTGCGGGACAGGAATTCATGCGTGCCCCTGGTTGCCCTGATATTAAAACCGAGGTTCTTGAATTGCGTGGCTACCTCGAGCGTGATGGGCTGTCCTTTATCAAATAAACTCAGCAGAACGGTCCCTCGTTCGGGTAGCCGTTGCCTGGCCCCCTCCTGTGCTTTGTAAAACGCCATCCCGAAAGAATCAGCCATCCCCAGCACTTCCCCTGTCGAGCGCATTTCCGGCCCCAGGATGGGGTCAACTTCAGGGAACATATTGAAGGGGAATACGGCTTCTTTTACACCGTAATGGGGTATGGTCCGCCGTGACAACTTCAGGTCGCGCAATTTCTTGCCCATCATTAATTGTGTCGCTATGCGGGCCATGGAGACATTGCACACCTTGGATACCAGCGGCACCGTGCGCGATGCCCTGGGATTGGCTTCCAGCACGTAGACGACATCCTGGGCGATGGCATATTGCATATTCATCAGGCCCACAACGTTAAGTTCCCTGGCTATCCGGCTGGTATACTCATTGATCGTTTTGATGTGTTTATCCTGTATTGTTAAAGGCGGGATAATGCAGGACGAGTCACCCGAGTGGATGCCCGCGAGTTCAATGTGCTCCATGATGGCAGGCACAAAAGCGTCGCTGCCGTCGGCGATCGCGTCAGCTTCGGCCTCGATAGCGTTTTCCAGGAATTTGTCGATAAGGATGGGACGGTCGGGTGTCACCCCTGTTGCCGCTTTCACATACTCGCGCAACGTGTCCTCGTCATAGACCACCTGCATGCCCCTGCCTCCCAGGACGTATGACGGCCTGACCATCAGCGGATAGCCTACCTTTGCGGCCACATCCAGGGCCTGTTCAATGTTTATGGCCATCCCCGACGCCGGCATGGGGATATTCATCTTTATCATCATATCGCGGAACCTGCCCCGGTCCTCGGCAAGGTCGATTGTTTCAGGCGAAGTGCCCAGTATTTTTACCCCGGATCTGTACAACTCAGCGGCGATGTTGAGGGGGGTCTGCCCGCCGAACTGCACAATAACACCCTCCGGTTTCTCTTTGTCATAGATGCTCAAAACATCCTCTACCGTAAGCGGCTCAAAATACAGTTTGTCGGACGTGTCGTAATCCGTAGACACGGTTTCGGGGTTGCAGTTTACCATTATCGTCTCGTATCCCTCGTCACGCAGGGCGAAGGCGGCATGGACGCAGCAATAATCGAATTCAATGCCCTGGCCGATGCGGTTGGGGCCTCCTCCCAGTACCATGACCTTTTTACGGCTGCTGCTGGTGGTTTTATCAGGAGCATTATACGTGGAGAAGTAATAGGCGGCGTCTTCCACGCCGCTGACGGGCACCGACTCCCATGACTCCTTCATCCCCATGGCTAACCTCTTCTGCCGGATGTCGCTCTCGGATATTCCTGTTAGTTGCGACAGGTATTTGTCCGAAAAACCGTCTTGCTTGGCCCTTTTCAGGACATCATCCGGCAGCGGTTTATTTTTGAAGGAAAGCATCTCCTCCTCAAGTTCCACAAGTTCTTTCATCTGCTGGATGAACCATGGTTTGATATAAGTGATTTCATGGAGTGTTTGCACGGCGGCGCCTTTGCGCAGGGCTTCGTACATTATGAATTGACGCTCGCTGGTGGGTTCCCTTAACATAGCTATCAGCTCGTCAAGAGATTTAGTATTGAAGTCTTTGGCGAAACCGAGTCCGAAGCGGCCGGTTTCAAGTGAGCGGATCGATTTTTGCAGCGCCTCTTTATAGTTCTTGCCTATGCTCATTACTTCGCCGACGGCGCGCATCTGTGTGCCCAGTTTGTCTTCGGCGTCCTTAAATTTCTCGAATGCCCAGCGCGCGAATTTTACCACCACATACTCTCCCGACGGTGTGTATTTTTCCAGTGTGCCGTCACGCCAGTAGGGTATCTCATCCAGCGTTAACCCTGTTGCCAGTTTGGCGGAGATGAGCGCGATGGGGAAACCTGTCGCTTTGGATGCCAGGGCCGATGAGCGGGACGTCCTCGGGTTGATCTCAATGACCACGATACGGCCTGTCCCGGGGTCGTGGGCAAATTGTACGTTGGTGCCACCGATTACACGTATGGCCTCAACTATTTTATAAGAGTAATCCTGCAGCCTTTTTTGAAGTTTAGCGTCGATGGTCAGCATGGGGGCCACGCAGAAAGAGTCACCGGTGTGCACACCCATGGCATCGATATTTTCAATGAAGCAGACCGTGATCATCTGGTTCTTGGCGTCACGTACAACTTCCAGTTCAAGTTCCTCCCATCCCAGCACCGACTCCTCGATGAGCACCTGCCCGATCAGGCTGGCAGCAATTCCCCGGCCGGTGATTAACCGCAACTCCTCTACGTTATAGACTAGTCCCCCACCCGTGCCCCCCATGGTGTAGGCCGGCCTGACAACCACCGGGTAGCCAAGCTCGGCAGCAACGCGTTCGGCCTCTTCGACCGTGTAAACTGCTTCGCTTTTGGGCATGTCTATTCCCAGGCGGTTCATTGTTTCCTTAAAGGCTATCCTGTCCTCCCCGCTGCGGATAGCATCGATATCCACGCCTATTACCTCCACCCCGAATTTCTCGAGTATCCCTTCCCTGGCCAGTTCCGCGCTTAAATTAAGGGCGGATTGCCCGCCGAGGTTGGGCAGCAGCGCATCCGGCCGTTCCTTCTCAATTATCTTGGCCATCATCTCAACAGTCAGGGGTTCCAGGTAGGTGATATGCGCCATCCCCGGGTCCGTCATGATGGTGGCCGGGTTCGAGTTGACCAGCACGATCTCGTAGCCGAGTCCCTTGAGGGCCTTGCAAGCCTGTGTGCCCGAGTAATCAAATTCGCAGGCCTGCCCGATTATAATTGGGCCGGACCCGATTATCATGATTTTTTTTATATCGCTTCTTTTAGGCAATCTTACCCTCCCTATTTTTAATATCAGATGACGGACTGTGGCTGTAGGCTATCTCGCCACGGTGGATGGTGGCGACAACCATTCCCTTCAACCTGTAACCGTCGAAAGGCGTATTCTTGCCTTTGGAAAGGAAATTGCCTTTATCCACGGTCCATTCCCGGTTTAGGTCCAATAATGCGATATCGGCGATGGAGGCGACTTTAATTGATCCTGTCCGGCCGAATTTATTAATCAAAATACGGGAAGGCCCGCTGGTCATGCACGCGATCAGGGTATTCAGGCTTATCTTCCCCTCCCGTACCAGTGTCATCAATACACCGAAGGCGGTTTCAAAGCCGCTTATCCCAAATGCCGCCATCTCGAATTCACATAGCTTATCTTCAAGGGTGTGGGGCGCGTGATCGGTGGCAATAGCGTCGATAGTGCCGTCATTGATGCCCCGCACAAGCGCAGCTATATCCGCTGCGGTCCTCAACGGCGGATTGACTTTGGCCAGCGTGTCATAGGCCAGCGCCTCCCCCGGATTCAGCGGATTACCTGCTATACGTTCATCCGTAAGAGCAAGATGGTGGGGTGTGACGTCGGCTGTGACAGGCAAGCCCCTGGATTTCGCTATCCTGATAAGTTCCACAGCGCCCCGGGTGCTTACATGTGTAATATGCAGTCTCGCGCCGGTCATCTCTGCCAGCGCAATGTCCCTGGCGGTAACAGATTCCTCCGCCATAGCGGGTATACCCTTAAGTCCCAGCCTTGCTGCTACCCAGCCGTCGTGCATCTGGCCTCCGCGCGATAGTTCCAGGTCTTCACAATGGTCGATTACAGGCAGGCCGGTACCTGCGGCTTTTTCCATGGCCAGCGCCATGATACGTGAATTGCTGACCGGGCTCCCGTCGTCGCTGAAAGCCGCGCAACCGGCGCCGGCCAGTTCCGTCATGTCGGTTGTCTCCTTGCCCTCCCTGTTCCTGGTGAGGCACCCAACCGGCAGGATAGTTATCCGTGAGCTATGCCTGGCCGCAATTAAGTTTACATAATCTATAACCGCGGCGTTGTCCATGGGAGGGTTGGTATTGGGCATGCAGCAAATAGTAGTGAAGCCGCCGCGTGATGCGGCAGCAGCGCCGCTGGCCACTGTTTCCTTCTCTTCGAAACCGGGTTCCCTCAGGTGACAGTGCAGGTCGATGAAGCCGGGGCAGGCCACCAATCCTGTGGCGTCAATTACCTGGGGAGCGGATTCAGTTATATTGTTGCCGGTTTGCTGTATGACCCCGTCTTTGATTAGGATGCTGACTGTCTCGTCGACATTAGCGGCGGGGTCGATTATGCGGGCGTTTTTTATCAGGAGGGCATTTCTCTTCAACGTGTTTTACCTCCTGAAATTAAATATAGCAGGGCCATGCGTATGGCCACCCCGTTGGTGACCTGCTGTTCAATCAGTGATCTATTGCCATAAGCTGTTTCATGATTGATCTCGACACCCTCGTTCATCGGGCCGGGATGCATGATAATTGCGCCCGGTTTAGCTCGTGAAAGTCTCTGATTGTTGACCTGGTATAAGCGTATATACTCGCGTATCGACGATACCAGCCCGCTCTGCTGGCGTTCCTTTTGCAGCCTCAATGGCATGATAGCATCGGCGCCTTCCAGCGCCGTATCAAGGTTACCTTCAAGGCTGATATGGCGCAGGCCGCAATTCTCGATCCATTGCTTCATTCCGTGTGGCAGAAGAGACGGTGGTGCGCACAGCACAACGTTCATACCGAAGTTGCGTGTACCCCAGATGTTGGAGTGCGCAACCCTGCTGTGCAGGATATCCCCGATGATAACGAGTTTGCGCCCGGTCAAATCGCCGAAATGATTTCTCATCGTGTAAATGTCCAGCAGGCCCTGTGAAGGGTGGGCGTGGCAGCCGTCCCCGGCGTTTATGATATTGGTTTCAAGATGCTTGGCTGCCAGGTACGGGGCGCCGGAACAGGGGTGCCGGATAATAATCGTGTCCACTTCCAGCGCCTGTAAGGTCCGCAGGCTGTCGATGAGTGACTCTCCCTTGGCTACACTGCTCCTGGCGGCATCGAGGCTGACGGTATCGGCGCCCAAATACTTGGCTGCCAGATCAAATGAGGCCCTGGTCCGTGTGCTGGGCTCGAAGAACATTATTGCGATAGTCTTGCCGCGCAGCGTCGGGACCTTTTTCACATCGCGCGCCAGGATTGCGGCCATCCCATCGGCTATTTCGAAGACCAGGTCGGTCTCCTCCCGTCTGAAGTCGTCCAAATCGAGCACGTGTTTATGCTTCCAGGATTCTATGGCAGCCGGTATCAAAGTCCCCTGACCACTCTCCGGATGCTTCGTTTCACGCATGCTCATGTTTGCCGCCCTCCTGCTTCATAACCGCTACCTTGTCCACAGCGTCAACCTCGCTGACATATACCTTGATCTCTTCATTGCGTGCTGTTGGTATGTTCTTACCCACAAAATCCGCCCTGATGGGCAATTCACGGTGGCCGCGGTCGATTAATACGGCAAGCTGGATGGTTTCGGGCCTTCCCAGGTCTATCAGCGCGTCCAGCGCTGCCCTGATGCTGCGCCCGGTATAAAAGACATCATCAACCAGGATTACCTGCTTATTGGTGATGTCGAAGGGGACGTAGGTCTGCTGCACTACGTGTTTGAAGCCGAGGGAGCTCACGTCGTCACGGTAAAGCGTGATATCCAGCGAACCGACAGGTATTTCCACCTGCTCCATGCCCTGTATGATTTTTGCCAGCCTTTGGGCCAGCGGTACACCGCGGGTCTTGATTCCCACGAAAGCTATATTCTTGGCGCCCTTGTTATGTTCAACTATCTCGTGGGCAATGCGGACAAGTACCCTTTCGATATCGGAGGAATTCAGCAGTATCTTTTCAGGCATAAAAAAACCTCCTGCCCGTGCTGGCAAGAGGCCGTTGGCAAGCAAATTTGCCTGTATAGAAAAGCGATGAATTGCCTTCCTTATCCCTTACCAGCCTCGCCGGGCTGACTTAAAGGTTTATTAATATAATTATACCACAGGGAAAGTCAGTAAATCAATTATTGCCTTCAGCCTCACAGATGGGGGTATTGCAATACTTGATTATCCGGGTAATTCAGCTAAAATGGCTGTGCATGTTAAAGGTTTCGTAAAAATCATCGTAGTATGCATAATAAGATTTTGGAGGAGAAAGTGAAATTTCAAGCAAGGACCGGCAATATAGACGGGGTGAAGTGCGATGCGCTTATAGTAAATTTATTCAGTGGGGCAGGCAAATCGGGTGGCGCGTTGGCGGCCATTGACCGCAAGCTGGGGGGACTGCTCGGCGGTTCAATCAAGTCAGGCGAAATCAAGGGAAAGATGTCCGAGTTGCATATTATCCATACACTGGGGAAACTGCCTGCCAGGCTGGTTGTCATCGCCGGATGCGGCAAGCAAGAGGAGTTTGATCTGGATAAGCTGCGTAATTTGACGGCAGAGTCCGTGCGCGCCTTAAAGAAGCATAACTGTAAAACCGCGGCAACCCTGGTACCCGCCGGCTTAGGAGGAATGGCGCCGGCCGATTGCGCGCAGGCAATTGTGGAGGGTAGCCTGCTGGGGGCATATCAATATAATAAGCACAGGACCAAGGAAGAGGACGGGCAGGATCTTGAATTACTGCTGCTTATCCAACAAAATAGTTCAAAAATCAAGCAACTTGAGGCAGGTATCGAAAGGGGCAGGGTAATTGCCCAGGCAGTGGCCCTGGCGCGAGACATGGTTAATGAACCCGCCAACCATATGACGCCCGTTCACATGGCCAAAATTGCCGAAGAGGTGGCCGCGGCCAATGGGCTTAAGGTAACCGTTTTGGGCCGCGAACAAATGGAGAAGGAAAAGATGGGGGCGCTGCTGGGAGTCGCGCAGGGGACCAGTCAGCCTGCCAAATTCA
>JBFYUA010000155.1:0-5143 GCA_041300305.1 Dehalococcoidia bacterium
TTTGCCGACCATCTGGTACCTGATTGAACATAAGGCCAGGGTTATCCTTTGTTCACAACTGGGCAGACCGGACGGGCAGGCGGTCCCCTCCCTGCGCATGACGCCGATTGCCGAAAGGCTTTCCCAATTAACCAACCTGCCGATATACACGGTGTCCGACTGCATCGGGCCAAAAGTCACCAGTGCGGTCGATAAATTGAAAAATGGCGATGTATTGTTGTTGGAGAACCTGCGTTTTCGACCTGAAGAGGAGGCCAATGACGCTAAATTTGCCAGGGAGTTAGCTGAACTTGCCGATATCTATGTGGACGACGCTTTCGGCACCGCGCACCGTGCGCACGCCTCGACCTATGGAGTGGCTAAATATTTGCCGGCCTATGCCGGGTTATTGCTGGAGAAGGAACTGCGCGTGCTGGGCAACCTGCTGACTAACGCTCAGCACCCCTTCGCGGCGCTGCTGGGCGGCGCCAAGGTCAGCGATAAAATCAAGCTGCTGACCAATATGCTGGATAAGGTAAATATCCTGCTTATCGGCGGCGGCATGGCGGCCACCTTCCTCAAGGCCCAGAATTACGGGGTGGGCCTTTCCAGCGTGGAAGGAGATAAAGCCGAATTGGCCAATCAGCTTATCGCCGCTGCCAAGAAAAATAATGTTGAGTTGATATTGCCGCCGGACGTAATAGTCGCGGACGCCATTAACGATTTGTCCCGGCCTGCTATTGCCCCCATATCGATGGTGCCGGCCAATAAATATATCGTGGATATCGGCCCGCAAACAATCGAGTTATTCACTGAGAAATTGAAGGAGTGCCGCACCGTTTTCTGGAACGGCCCCATGGGGGTGTACGAGATACCGCAGTTTTCCAGGGGCACTAAATCGATGGCGGAACTGCTGGCAAATATATCCGCAACCACGGTCGTGGGTGGCGGGTCCACTGCTGAGATTGTCACGGAGATGCGCCTGGGATTTAAGATGACGCACGTCTCCACGGGCGGCGGCGCCAGCATGAGCTTCCTGGAAGGGAAAACCCTGCCGGGAGTAGAGGTATTGCTGGATGAATAAAGGTAGTATGCGTAAACCATTCATCGCCGGCAACTGGAAGATGAATACCAACCTGGCTGAGGGGCTCGCCCTGGTGAGCGCCATGCTGGACGACCTGCAGAAGGTCAGCGACGTTGACAGCGTCCTCTGCCCGCCTTTCATTTCGCTTCAACTTATCAGGGACCTGCTTAAGGGTACATCCATTCAAATGGGGGCGCAAAACGTTTACTTTAAAGAAAGCGGCGCTTACACCGGCGAGGTATCGCCCCGCATGCTGGTGGGGCTGTGCCAATGGGTCATCCTGGGGCATTCTGAACGAAGGCAGTATTTCCTGGAGACGGATGCGGTGGTCAATGCCAAGGTGAAGGCGGCACTGGCAGCGGGCCTGTTGCCCATCTTTTGTATCGGTGAGACGCTGGAACAGAATGAGGCGGGGAAGACCGGTGATGTTTTATCCCGCCAGGTCAGGGAAGGGTTAAAAGATATCGCGCCGGAAAAAGACATTGTCATAGCTTATGAGCCCATCTGGGCCATCGGGACCGGCAAAGCGGCCACGGGAGCGCAGGCCGGGCAGATAATAGGCATGGTCCGCAGCACTTTGGCTGAATTGTGGGGAAGTGAAACTGCGGCTGAAGTACGCATCCTTTACGGAGGCAGCGTAACGGCCGCTAATATCGCGGAGTTCGTCAGTCAACCCCAGATCGACGGCGCGCTGGTGGGCGGCGCCAGCCTGAAAGGGGCGGACTTTGTCGAAATGGTGCGCCGGACGGCCAAGCTCAGATCGCAAATATGAAGTGCCTGATCGCCATTGTGGGCCCGACCGGCGTCGGGAAGAGTTCCCTGGGAATTTCGGTGGCGCAACGGTTCAGCGGCGAGATAATAAATTCCGACAGCCGGCAGATTTACCGGTATATGGATATCGGCACCGCCAAACCGCTCGTCGCTGACTTCGCAGCCGTTACCCATCATTTATTTGACATAATATCACCTGACCAGCCGTATAGCCTGGCGCATTACCGGGAATTGGCGTTGGAGGCCGTTTATCATATCCAGGAGCAGAATAAAATACCGGTACTGGTGGGCGGCAGCGGTCAGTATGTATGGGCGGTGATTGAAAACTGGCAGATACCGGAGGTGGCGCCGGACCCGGAATTCCGCGAGCGCATGGAAAGAATAGCTGAGGAGCAGGGCGGCGGTTTTCTTTATCAGCAGTTAAAGGGCATCGACCCTGCCGCCGCGCAAAAAATGCTGCCGGGCAACCTCCGGCGCGTTATCCGGGCGCTGGAGATATATGAAAAAACCGGCCGGAAGCCTTCCGCGCTGCAAACGAAAAAGGGGCACGCCTTCCCCGTTAAAATCATCGGCTTGACCTGTGAAAGGGAGCGCCTTTACGACCGTATCAACCAGCGCACCGACCGGATGATGGAAGACGGCTTGCTGGATGAGGTTAAACGTTTGGCCGCAATGGGTTATACTCCTGATCTTCCATCCATGTCCGGCCTGGGCTACCGCCAGATGACGGCTCACCTGGCCGGTGACATCACGCTTAAGGAAGCCATCCAGTCCATCAAGTGGGAGACGCACCGCTTCGCCCGCAATCAATACGCCTGGTTCCGCCTGGACGATGCCAGGATAAGCTGGTTTGATACCGCCGGTGTAGTCAATGAGAAAATCGACTATACTATAAGCTCATTTTTACAGGCGCAGGCAGAGAGGACAGGTTAGCGGTTATTCATTGAAAAGATGACGGGTGACAAGTATGAAAATTAAAGAGATTGAATCTATACGGTGGAGCGATTTCTCCGCGGATCCCCTTATACGGCATCCCCTTTTGTCGCCGGTCCTCGCCGACCCATCCTTTTGTTTTCCTGAAGATTCGCCTGACAAACAGTGGCATCTGTTCGCGCATTCAGTCTGGGGCATACAACATTACACTTCGCCCGATGGGGCAGCCTGGCAAGGCCGTGGCATAGCCATTCCCAACGCGATGCGTCCATATTTATACTTTGAGGGCGGGACATATTACCTGCTTTACGAGAAGTACCGTCCTTTATCGCTCGTCCTATCGTGGATAAAAGGACGGAAGTGGTATTCGGAAATCGCCATGATGCAGTCCAAAGACCTGAAAAAGTGGGGAAATGAGGTAATATTGGTGCGTCCCGAATTGGACTGGCAGCAAAGCCTGGGGAATAAATCGGTGAGTAACCCCTGCCTGGTAAAGGTAGGGGATAGGTACCGTCTCTATTTCAGCGCTTCATTAGTTTACATAAAAGACTGCGGTTTTAACGAACCCGACTCTATCGCAATGGCCGTTGCGGAATCTGTCGGCGGTCCCTACCGGGTAAGCGACAAACCGCTCATAACCGTAAGCAGCCGGGACCCCTGGTGCAACCTCAGTTGCGGGTCAATTAAAGTACTGCAATGCGAGGATGGATTCGCCGGCTTTGAGAACGGCATATACTGGGACGAAGAGAAGCAGCAAAGCGGTTCGGCCATCATAGTTTTGCAGTCCGCTGACGGGCTGAAATGGGAAAGGCTGATAAAGGAACCCATACTCAAGCCTTCCAGTGGATGGCGCCGCAGCCATATTTATGCCTGTGATGTCAAATACTCGCCGGCCCGGGGTAAATGGTATATGTATTATAACGCCAGGAATGACTGGCCGGTGGACAAGGGACAGGAGAATATAGGTTTACTGACGGGTAAATAGGCCATGTTATCCTGCAACATGCAGCTATAAGTTATGATCAGGGAGTAGTTATCATGCATTTATCTAAAAGGTTAGACAAGATCCCGCCCTATTTATTCGTTGAGATCAACCGGAAAATTGCCGAGCAGAGGACCAGGGGCGTGGACGTCATCAGCTTTGCCATCGGTGATCCGGACCTGCCCACACCGGAACATATCATCAGCAGCCTCTGCGGGGCTGCCGCCGACCCGGCCAACCACCGCTATCCCGAGACCTATGGTTTGCCCGCGTTGTGCAGGGCCATCGCCGACTGGTATGAGGGGCGCTTCGGCGTATCGCTGGACTGGAAACCCACTTCCGAAGTTCTTCCGCTTATAGGTTCCAAGGAGGGTATCGGGCACATGTCCTTCTGCATGCTGGACCCGGGGGACGTGGCGCTGGTGCCCGACCCGGGGTATCCTGTTTACTCGGTCAGCGCCCTCCTGGCTGGAGCGGAGGTATATTACATGCCCCTGCTGGAGAAAAACGGCTTTCTTCCCGATTTAGATGCAATACCGGAGACAATATTAAAGAAATCTAGGGTTTTGTGGATCTGTTATCCCAATAACCCCACCGGCGCGGTGGCCGGGACGGATTTCTTTGAAAAAGTCGTGTGGTTCGCCAAAAAGCATGATATTGCCGTCTGCCATGACGCCCCTTACACGGAAGTTGCTTTCGAAGGTTACCGTCCGCACAGTTTCCTCGAGGTAAAGGGGGCCAAGGATATCGGGGTGGAGTTCCACTCGCTGTCCAAGACCTACAACATGACCGGCTGGAGGATAGGCATGGCAGTGGGCAACAGCAAAATGATCGATGCGCTGTTCCGTTTCAAATCCAACCTTGATTCCGGCATACCGCAGGCCATCCAGTTGGCCGCCATTGAGGCTTTGACCGGCAGCCAGGAAGATATCACGGCCAGGAACAGCAAGTACCAGGAGCGCAGGGACAGGCTCGTGAGCGCGCTGGAGAGCATCGGGTTGAAGGTTACCAGGCCGAAAGCCGGTTTCTATATCTGGGCCAGGGCGCCCGAAGGCTATACTTCGGTGCAATATGTTGCGGAACTGCTGGAGAAGGCCTCGGTAGCGGTGACACCGGGCACCGGTTACGGCAGGTCGGGCGAGGGATATGTTAGGCTATCGATCACCCAACCGGATGAAAGGTTAGACGAGGGCATTAAGCGCCTGCTGGCCATGAAGAACAAATAACTGCATTACATAAAGTGTTATGACCAAAGACCTGATAAGTACGTCTGAAAAAAAGGAACGCGCTATCCTGGTGGGCGTAGGTATCAAAGGCGAGCATAGGAACTGGTCCATAGAGGGTTCCCTTGACGAACTGAGCCAGTTGGCCAAAACAGCCGGCGCGGAGGTGGT
>JBFYUA010000168.1:0-8333 GCA_041300305.1 Dehalococcoidia bacterium
GCACCACTGCTTCCTCGCGCGCCGCCCAGCGCAGCTCAGCCCACACGTTGGGCAGGCTGCCGATACGTTCCAGCTCACCCGCTCCCGCCGTCTTGATCATTTCCGCCGTTTCTCCGCCGTGGCGCCCCTTAAGGTACGCCAGGGTAGCCGGGTTGATATTGGGCGCCTGGATATCCGGCAGCCTGGGAAAGACACGCCCCAGCTTGATGACGGGCAGCTTACCCAGCTTCAACAATACGGCCATTACGGTCTGCCGTGCCATGATGCGAAAGGTGGTGTACTTGCCGCCGGTGATGGTTATCAGGCCGTCCTCCTGCCAGAGGGCATGCGTCCGCGACTCTTTGCCCGGTGAATCCGCTCCGCCCTTGATGATGGGGCGCAGGCCTGAGAAAGACGAAGTCACGTCGTCCTGGGTAAGTTTAACACCCGGAAAGAGCAGTGCTGCTGCCTCCAGCATGTAGGCTATCTCATTGACGGCAGCAAACGGTTCAGAGTGGGTCTTATCCAAACCCGGGTCGTGGTCGATATCGGTGGTGCCGAGGATGGTGGCGCCCTCCCAGGGAATGACAAACATGGCGCGCTTATCTTTAGGGTGCAGCAGGGTAACCGCCCGGTCAACCGGCAGCCTCTGCCTCTGGAATATCAGGTGGCTGCCGCGCAGCCTGCGCAGTCTTGCGGCTTGGCCTATCTGCCCGCGCACCTGGTCGGCCCATGGTCCGCAGGCATTTACCACCGCCTTCGCTTTCACTTCAATAGTCTTACCGTCCGCTGACGCCATGTCTTTGACGGCTACACCGCATACCTGCCCCTTGCCGTCCGTCAGCAGCTTCTCAACCCTGGCATAGCTGATGGCGGCACCGCCCGCATTCACAGCCTCGCTCAGCACCCGTATTACAATACGGCAATCGTCCATGGCAGCGTCATAATACAGGTAGCCTCCCAGCAGACCATCGCTATTTAAAGACGGCCACTCCTTCATGATCTTTTCTCTGCTGTATTTACTATGGTCCCACTTGGGCGCCAGCAGGTCGTAAATCGTTACCAGTGAACCTATCTGCCGCATGGTGAAATGATAACGCTCGTAATCGGGGAACATAAAACCCAGTTTGGTTACCAGGTGAGGGGCCTCCTTAATCATCCGCTCCCGCTCCCTGACCGATTCCTGGGTAACCTTGTACTGCTTGTTAATGATATAGCGCAGTCCGCCATGAATAAGCTTGGAGGAGCGGCTGGAGGTGCCCGATGAGAAATCGCCGGCCTCCACCAGCAGCGTTTTCAGTCCGGCCGCTACCGCGTGGCGCAGCACCCCCGCCCCCGTAATACCGCCTCCGATGATGATTAAATCCCAGGGTTGGTCGAGGCCCGACCAGGTCTGTTCGCGCCATCCTTTACGCCACATAGCATCTCCTTTGAAACGAAATTGGCAGATAGCCGGCGCCGCACCGGTGGACACCGCAATTGCATTGCTTAGATTATTGCTAAACCGGCCCGTTGTCAATACTTCGACGTGGTTTACCCGACATCCACCAGGGACCTGATGTTCTCAGCCACCCGGTCGACCGAGCCTGCATCATATTCAACAACGATAGCACCTACAGGGCAGGACAGCGCACAACGGCCGCAGCCCCGGCAATCGCCGCTGATCACAGCCACGCCATTTACCATGCTTATAGCATTGATAAAACACACATTATCTGCGCAGATACCGCAGCCGCTGCAGCTATCAGTTACCTTGACATCAACTCCAGGCATCTTATTGACCCTATCGCCAATATCGCCGGATACGGCCGGCAGCATTTTCCAGAGGCAACAGCAGGGACAACAGTTGCAGATGGTCAGCAATTTATTGCCGGGACCAACGCCCAGCCATACCGCGTCCAGCTTGTTACGCCCGATAAGGTGTACCAGCCCGGCCTCCCGGCATTTCTCCACATGCGCCAGCGCTTCCTCACGGCTGACCCTCCTTCCCAACGACGGATTGATTCCAAGCGCAGCCTCCCCCAGGAAAAGGCAGCCCAGGCTGACCGGGTAATCAGAGCAGTGCGCGGCCTGGCGGCATATGCAGTTATCCATTATCCAGTGATAATTGGCCTCATGGATAAAGCGCTCCACCAGCATGGAAGGCAGCACCACCTGGTCGGTCATATCTACCTGACGGTCTATCTTTATTACACGGTCCGAGGGGAGGATAACCAGGTCATCACCGTCAAAAAGCCACTTCTCCAGCAGCTTGCCAACACCCGGCCAGCGGGTCAGCCCGGCCAGCAGGAACCTGGCGGGGAAACCCGCCCTGATAAGCGCCACCAGCCACATTGGCCTTGCCATTTATTCAGACAAACTCCTCAACTAAAATAGTTTTTACTTATAGGGGAAAAGGGCCGGCCAGACGAAGGCGTCCAGTATGCCTGTCTGGATAAAAAACATAGCTGCCCCGGCTACTGCCAGCCAGTAGCTCCAGGCCGGCTCCTGCCAGCCGATGACCAACAGGAAATACAAAAGCGCCAGCGACGCCAGCCCCACCATGAACAGCACCAGGCGGATAGAGAACCACCAGCCGGACGACTGTGTCTCGATAAGCTTATAGGTAAGCGGCATCCAGAATGCCGAGAAAACCAGTATCGCCATGAATATTATGTCGAGCACCAAAAACCCGTCGAACCCCCAGACCTGCAGGGCCTTAGCGTCAAGGTGAACGACGATAAAATACAGGAACAACAGATAACCGGCGGCGGCCAGCGGCATGCTCACCAAATAAACCGGCTTGAGAGGCGGCGTGATCCGCCCCCACAGCAACTGCTCAGTGTTAGGGTGCGTGACCAGTCCCGCCACGTAACTGGCAATGACCGCAACGCCTCCCAACAGGTTAATCAAGAGGAACCAGATCTTCTGCTCGTCCAATCTGTAACCTCCAGGCTATTTTTAAATCAAAGCCAGTGCACCTGTTTTGACCTGTTCGGCTACGGCGGCTATTTCCAGCTGCCGTCTTTCAGGTTAAGCGTGATATTGTTATCCGCCGGCGGCAGGTCGTTCCACAATCCAATTATCAGGTCCTTGCGCATCTGTATGACTACCCAGCCCAGGGGGCTCAGCCCACTCTCAATAACGGGTTGTTGGCCGGGCGCCAGCGTCTCATCACCCGCATAGTGCGCGCCAAAGGCCACGGCGACCTCCTTACTGATCTTTTCGGCCTCAATGCGATCCACCTTGTAGGTCCCCGTCAGGGTAGCGGTGGCAATCCCCGCGATGCCGTCCAGTAAATACTGCTTGCCGAATGCAGGGAAATCCTGTGGGTGTGACTTTATAGCAGTGACCAATTCGGTCTTTATGACAGCCTGCTGTTCGGTATTGATATTTACCACCCTGTAGGGGCAGGGATACGTGACCAGCGAACCGGTCTCTATATCAAAGACGAATTTCTTGGTATCATCCCATTTCTTCACGGTGATATCCTGGGCGTGATAATGGCCGGTGAAAACCATCCTGGCATTGTAGGCTGCCAGCATGCGGGAGACTTCAGGTGCGTCATCCACTATGTACTCGCCATAGTTCTTCTCCTGCCCCACGTAATGTTCCATAATGCCATGGTGCATCATCACAATGACGGCCTTATTGTCTTTGGCCGCCTGTCCCAGCATCTTTTCAATCCAGCCCAATGTCTGCGGGCTGAATTTGCCGTCTGTGATACTCTCCTTGTCCTCGATATTCTCTTTATAGCGGCAGGAGTCCAATCCCAGCAGCCACAGGCCTGGCTGCGGCTCAGCTACGTAACTGATCGAATCGGGGTCGCGCTGCAGCGCATCCTTGTAGCCGTAATCAGCATATATTTGAGTGAACTGCTCAGCCGTAATGTTGGGGACCCGCTCAACAGTGTCACCAACGAACCTGTAGGAATGCCCGTTCATGATATCGTGGTTGCCCGGTACCACGTACACTTTCTTGCCGGCAGCCTTTAACTTTGCCAGGTAGCTGGCCGCCAGTTCATGCGATGACTTCTCACCATCCTTGGTCAGATCTCCCGGTACCAGGACGATGTTGGCCTTGAGGCCCTTGATGGAAGCAATAGCTGATTCCAGAATCTCCGGGCTTTCCCTTAACAGCTTGCGGTCCTTCTCCAGGTAGGCCTCAAAGGCTTTACCCGTCGTCCCCAACGCCGAATCGTAGATATGCGGGTCGCTGAAAACCACGAGGTCTGTTTCGGGGTAAGCCGGGGCCTTCTCCAGCAAAACGCTTAAGGATTTATCAGGCTGGAATACGAATCCCTGCTTGGGGGCGCAGGACACCAGGCTCAACATAAATATGAGCATAAATGCTATCCGAATAATTCCGGGCAACGATTTTACCGTCTTCATGAAACCTCCACTTATTACCATTATTTTATGAATCCCGGTTCACTATACTACATGCCGGCTCATAACGGCAAGCCCAATTATCTGCCGGACAGGTCTCCAGCTTTGACACCCGCATTGCAACAATTGTATATTTAACCGGCACAGGCAAAAAAGGCCGCCGCAAGGATGTTATTATCAACGACGAGCACAAATCCGCTGAAGAGAAGCTGAAAGAGCTGCAGGAAGGCTATAAGACCTTATTCGACAGCTACCAAAGCCTGGAAAAGGCCATGCTGGGCACGGTACAGGCCATATCCATGATCTCGGAAAGCAGAGACCCCTACACCGCCGGCCAGCAGTTGCAGGTAGCCAGGCCGGAAAGCTGATACATGCCAACCCCGGGAATTATTAGTCCGTTCAACCGGCCGGGTTCATCACCCTGCCCACGAAGATGACCGACCCTGTCTGGATGTCCCTGATGAGGAAGATGAAGGGACGGTCAATCTTCACCTCCAGCGGCATGACCGGCATAGCCGTAGCCCGCATAATGACGGCCGTCGCCGCTGCGGCCTCAGTGCCTGATTCATCGATCGCCACAAAGGCCTTGTGCACCACTTCCGATATGGAAAGCTCCCTGTCCCCCGTCATGCCCGAGAAATCGGCCTGCCCCGAGAAGGCCACGGGCATGCCCATGGCCGCCAGTATCTTGCCAAGGCTGAACTCGGATTCGTATTTGAAACCCGGCAGGCTCAGCGCAACCTGTTTCGGTGTAATTGCGTTTATTATTGAGGCCACCTTACCGACGTCCAACGAATTCTCGAATCCGGCGAATTTGCCTTGGTCGGGCAGCAGCACCACCATCTCAAGTTCACGTCCGTCATAAGGCAGCGTTACCACCTGGTACCCGTCCCCCGCCGCATATCCCAGGCGCTCGGTCTGGTGCATCATCGGCGCCTTGACCATGGACCCGTCAGCCAGGTGGAAATCGGCAGGCTGCGTTGCGCTCTTCTCAAAATTATTGGCCCATGCGGCGTTGAAATAGATGGCATTGGTCAGCACCAGCCTGGTAAGCGGGTCGATGGCGCCGGGCGGTATCAGGTCCTTAATGCGCTGCTCGGTCTGGTCCTCGACCCAGTTATTAATGGTCAGGCGGCAGGCGTCAGGCGCGGCGCGGAAATCCAGCGTCCTGAGTCCGGCCCCGTAATCCTCGGCCAGCAGGTCGAGGTATTGCGCCAAAAAAGGATATCCCTTCTGCCCCCAGATGGCATTAACGATATTCAGGCGGAAGCCTTTTCCATCTTTGCCTTTGGCTCCCTGGCCCCGTCCCGCCAGTGCCTGGTCGAGGCCGTTAAAGGCCTGGTGCAGGCGGTTTTGCGGCAGGGTATAGTGCATCGCGGCCGCCATCTGTTTTTCTGTGGTATTACGCGCGCCGGCATAGGTCATGGCCAGGGCCAGCGAGACAGAATAAGGCGAGTAAAAGAGGTTGCCCTGCGGCCCTTTCAGCGCCTGGTACAGGTCAAAGGCGAAAGCGTTGTTGCCATCAACCAGCGCGGCCAGGTCGGCCTGGCTTACGGACGGGGATACCCTCGGCTTTTCCGACCTCAGAATATCTCCTGAGGCCGGCTGCGCGCAGGCCGCCAGTCCTGTCAGTAAGACAAGTCCCAGGCTTGTCATATACAACCATTTTGATTTCATGTCACTGCCTCCTGTATACTCAATCTACACCATTTATAACGAATACAACCACACAATAGTTTAGCCAACCGCCAAGACATGGCGAGGCACGGCATCAGGACGGGACGCCCATTGAATAGCCCCAGGACGCCCTGCACGGGTTAACTTCAGAAAAAACGCCGGGAAGAATTAAGGGTGACGCTATGAACAGCAGCTCTTGCCCTGATCGCCGCAACAGGCCTGTTTCTGATCATGGCAGGAACCACCGCCACAGCTGCCACCGCCGCAGCCCTCCTGTTTCAGCATCAGCACCGGCCCCTCCGGCGTTTCCTCGACGTCCAGTGTCACGCCATTAAGGTGGCCGGCCAGGTCGCTTTCAACGGCAAACACCTTTGTCCCTTCGTGCTCCACTATTTTATCCCCGGGCTGCTCGTGGTCAAGGACCAGCCCCAATTGTCCCTCTTCATTAGACGTCAGCCTGAGCAGCGCATCGGTTTCCCCGGAATTCTCGCTCAATAATTTTTTAAGTTCAACCCTGGCATTGCTGGTAACTACAATCATTTCTCTCCTTGTAATAAGCAAATACGACTGCGAGCCTCAAGGCACGCACCCCATACTAAGACGGCTTTAACAACCGTCCCTGAAATACCCGGATATTATAGTGAAAAAAGTGCCGCCCGCCTAATGCTCAGCCCATGCCCTGCGGGTGGGTATCTTTTATCCACAGCGACACTATGAACGAACAGAAAAGCAGCACTGCCAGCATCACCAGCGGCGCGACAAACTGCCCGGTCCCTGAGTGCAGTCCTTCAATGGTTGCTACAAGGATGACGGCAGCCACGTTGCCCAGCAATTGCAGGTACCCCACTGACACACCGGCGTAACGCGGCCCGGTTATCTCGGCCGACATGGTCAGCATAATGGGCAGGGCAGAGATGAGGAAGAAGCCCAGCAGGATGCCATTGACCATGTTTGCCGTATAACCACTGATGAATATCAGGGCGACGACGCATAGCGCTCCCACCAGGGAAGCCAGCATCAGGAAGGGTTTACGCCTGCCGATTTTATCCGATATCAACGGGATGACAATGCATCCCGCCAGCCCGCCCAGTATCAGCACCGCTGAAATAGTCCCGGCATCTGTGAGAGATATATTATGCATCTCGAATAATATTTTCTCCAGCCAGGTTGCCAGGCCGTTGAAGGCGCCGATGCCCACCAGCGCCACGAATCCCAGCAGGACGAAGTTGCGGTTGCCCAGCAGGACACCCATTCCGCCCCACTTTATCTCGGACTGGTCCTCATCCGGCGCACGCGAAGGTGTCAGCGGCTTCGCCCTGACCAGCAGTATAAAGGCCAACGCACCCACGATGCCCGCGATGCCGTAGGCCCAGAGCATTGGACCGAACCCCATGTCCTGCACCAGGACCGGGGTCAACCCCAGCGCCACCATCATGCCCATGAAAAGCGCCAGCGAACCCAGGCCAACGGCAGTGGCCTCTTCCTTGGGCGAGAACCAGACCGTAGCCAGCTTGGTAATCCCGTTCAGTACGAAAGGCTGGCCGATGGAGATGCCGACCTGCGCCGCGACCAACAGCACGAAAGACGCGGGGTCGATAACGCGCAGCATCGCGAAAACACCCGTGAAAAGCGCCCCGATGCCGACACCCCACTTAAAGCCGACCTTATCGATAATGATGCCGGCCGGTATGGTCAGGATGACCTGCACCAGCGGGAAGACCAGCGTGAACCACATCACGTCGCTGGCAGGTATCTTTAAAAGGTCCTCGACATATGTCTCGATCGCGGCAAAATTCAGCCAGTAAAGCTGCGTCAGCGCCGAAATGTACATGTAGATGGCCAGAACCACCCACCGGTAACCGTAAACCCTGTATTGTTGGTCCATTGACCGCCCCTCCCTGAATAGATATTTTCCGGGAAAACTTTTTGAATCGTAATATTATAAACCCTGGCGTCAAGATGTGTGGATGTCCCTTATCAGGCTACATTAAGGCCTTCCTTGCCCACCCTTTTTGCTTGAAGTACAATTCAGCCTATGACAATGGCAGACAACGACAGGATCGAGCTTGCCCGCATCAGCGCCAAAGGTGTGGTGCAGGGTGTGGGCTTTCGCCCTTTCATATACGGATTAGCGAAAAAATACCGGTTGAATGGATGGGTCTGCAATACGTCGGCAGACGTGAAAATAGAGGTGGAAGGTGAAAGGGGGCCCCTCGACTCTTTCATTTCCGCCATTGCCGGAGAGGCCCCGCCTCTGGCACGGGTTGAAGAACTGTCGGTGAGTTTTGATAGCCCCGCCGGCTACACGGG
>JBFYUA010000192.1:0-4136 GCA_041300305.1 Dehalococcoidia bacterium
GTTGCCAGGCTTATCGAGGGCAAATGCATCCTTTGCGGCGCGCGCTGCCAGGCCGTCTGTCCCAAGCACGTGGTGACGATGACGGAGCAGGGGGAACCGGTCATAGATATCAGCCTGTGTACCGGCTGTAAAAAATGTATCAAGGTATGCCCGTCACAGGCGCTGGAGATATATTTCACTCCTGAACAGCAGAAGATACTCGAGCAGATTGACAGGGAGCAGCAGGAAACCCTGCGCCATGAGGAGGAAACTGAGGACGCGGAAAAGCCGAGGGGACACGATGAATACCGCGGCGTCTGGGTTTTTGTGGAGCAAATCAATGAGGAGGCAGCGCCCGTTTCCTGGGAACTGCTTAGCGTGGGCAGCGTCCTGGCCAGGCAGCTCAACGTGGAACTGTGCGCCGTGGTGATCGGTGAAAAGGTCGAGCAACTATGCCACGCGGCCTTCAGTTACGGGGCCAATAAAGCCTATTTGATTGATGACCCGATTTTCCGCTACTACCGGACGGAACCATATTTTAAAGCGCTCTGTTACCTGTCCAGGAAATACAAACCGGAGATCATGCTTATCGGCGCTACGGGGGTGGGCCGGGACCTGGCGGGTGCGGTGGCGACGGAACTTAATACCGGCCTGACGGCCGACTGCACCGGGCTGGCGGTGGATGGCGAAAGGCGGCTGCTGATGCAGACGCGTCCTGCCTTCGGGGGAAATATCATGGCTACCATAACAACCGAGAGGTCCTGGCCGCAGATGGCCACCGTGCGGCCGCATACCATGCACATGCATGAAAGGGACACTTCCGGGCAGGGCGAGATAGTCAGTGAGAAGTTAGATATGTACGAGGAGGAGATCGCCACCAAGGTCATCGAGATAATTGAAAGGAAGCAAAGCGGCGAAGTGGATATAACGGCCGCCGACTATATTGTCTCGGGCGGACGGGGCCTGCAGTCGGCCGATAATTTCCGCCTGCTTAAGGAACTGGCCGATGAACTTGGTGGCGTGGTGGCCTGTTCGCGCAGCGCCGTTGACGCAGGCTGGATGCCCGCGGAACAACAGGTCGGACAAACAGGCAAGACGGTGCGCCCGAAAATATATGTGGCCTGCGGGATAAGCGGCGCTATTCAGCACCTGGTGGGGATGCAGAATGCGGACATCATCATAGCCATTAACCGTGATAAGACCGCCCCAATCTTTGAGGTGGCACATTACGGGCTGGTGGGTGACCTTTTTAAAATAGTGCCTTCACTGACACGGCAAATTAAAGCAATGAGGGCCGGCAGCAAGGCATGATGGGCCGCCCGTTAATAGAGGAGAACTGAATGTCGGCCCAAATCCCTTTTTTCACCACAATATTTGCGGTAGCAGTAGTTTTCTTCGTGTGGAGCTGCTATTTAAGGTTCAGCCTCGTCCTTTTGGGCAAGCCGGACGACCGGTTCAATTATTTCGGACGGCGTTTCGCCAATATGCTGCTGTACGCCTTCGGCCAGAGGCGGGTTGTTACGCGCACTTACCCCTTCGGCTTAAACCATTCCATCTTCTTCTGGTGTTTCCTGGTACTTCTGGCTGCAAATACGGAATTTCTCCTGCATGGCCTTTTTCCCGGCTATATTGCGCTCTCGGGCCTGCCGCAGGGTTTATATTTTGCGCTGGCCCTGATTTTCGACATCGTCTCTCTGGTGGCGCTGTTAGCTGTAATTGCAGCCATAAGCCGCCGCCTGTTCTTTCCTCCCGGGTATATCGACGCCAGGACTGTCGATGCTTTCGTAGTGCTCGGCCTGGTGGCTGCGCTCATGCTGGCATTCTTCGGGCTGCATGGCAGCGAGATAGCCCTGGGGGTTGAGGGCGCCGCGGCTTTCATGCCGGTTTCCAGCTTTGTGGGCAATTTTATACTGGCCGGGGCACCGGAAAATGCGCTCGCGGCGCTGGTAGAAGTGTTCTTTTGGATGCACGCGGTAGCGCTGCTGCTTTTCCTGGATTACCTGCCTTACAGCAAACATATGCACATCCTGACCTCCATACCCAATTGCTTTTTCCGCAGCATTGAAAAGATCAATACCCAGCCGCCCGAGGAATTTGAAAAGGGCAACAGCTACGGCGTGGGCCGGGTAGACGAGTTCCGCTGGAAGGACCTCTTCGATTCAATGTCATGTACCGAGTGCGGCAGGTGCAACGACAACTGTCCGGCTACGATAACGGGCAAGGCGCTTAACCCGCGCCTGCTGATTCACGATATTAAAATGAACCTGCTGCATAACGGAAAGCTGCTCAGGAAGGGGATGCCCCCCGTCCTGCCGCTGGTCGGGGGCGACCGGGAGGGCAGCATAGCGCGGGATGCCCTGTGGGACTGCACTACCTGCGGCGCCTGCATGGAAGTGTGCCCGGTATTCATCGAGCACGTACCCAAAATAGTAGATATGCGCAGGCACCAGGTGGAGATGAGGGCTGAATTTCCGGACGAGCTTTTAACGCTCTTTGAAAATATGGAGAACCGCAGCAACCCCTGGGGTATCATACCGGCGGAAAGGGGCAAGTGGACGTCCGAGACGGCCGTCCCGCCCTTCGACAGGGAGAAAACCGAGTACCTGTTCTATGTCGGCTGCGTAGGGGCATTCGATACCCGCAATAAGCGCAATACGCTGGCAATCGCCCGGATGCTCAATAAGGGCGGGGTATCATGGGGCGCACTGGGCAAAGACGAGCAGTGCTGCGGGGACAGCCTGCGGCGCCTGGGAAACGAATTCGTATTTGCCCAAACGGCGAAACAGAACGTTAAGGCCTTCAAGGACATGGGAGTTACAAAAGTCATCACGCAGTGTCCGCACTGCTATAACACTTTAAAGAACGACTACCGGCAATTCGGCGGTGAACTGGAAGTGCTGCATTACACGGAACTGGCGCTGCAACTGGTTCAATCAGGTAAGCTGACTTTCAAAAACAGGGCGGAGACGGGCAAAATCGTCTTCCACGATTCATGTTACCTGGGCAGGTACAATGCGATTTATCAGCCGCCGAGGGAATTGATTGAATTGGCCACCGGGCATGCGCCGCTGGAGATGGAGCGTTCACATGAAAGGTCGTTCTGTTGCGGCGCCGGCGGCGGCCGCATGTGGATGGAAGAGAGCGCAGGTAACCGTATTAACCTGGAGCGTGTAAACGAGGCGCTCAAAAAACAACCCGACGCTATCTGTGTCTGCTGTCCCTATTGCGTCACCATGCTGGAAGACGGCCTGATGGACCTCAAGGTCAGCGAGCAGGTGAAGGTGCTGGAGCTGTCCGAAATAATTGAGACGGCACTGAAATAGGCGCCGTCGCACGCTCAAAAATGTCTTTGCGAGGAGCCCGCAGGCGACGAAGCAATCTGTTCCACGCAGACAGATTGCCGCGCCCTTCGGGCTCGCAATGACAGGGCAAAATAGGGTCTGCGACGACGGGTATAAGGATCGGGGTCCTTATAAAATCAACATGGCATCACCGAAGCTGTAAAAACGGTAACCATCCGCTATGGCCTGCCTGTAACACTCCAGCATGAATTCACGCCCGGCAAAGGCCGAGACCATCATTAATAACGTGGATTTAGGCAGGTGAAAGTTGGTTATCAGCGCGTCGGCAGTCTTAAATTCATATCCGGGCAGGATAAACAGCCGGACCTGCCCGTTGAAAGGTACAATCTTTCCGCCGCTTGAGGCGGCTTCGAGCAGGCGCAGCGAGGTCGTGCCGGCGGCAATGATGCGTTTGCCTGCTTGTTTCGTTTTATTTAATAATCGGGCCGTTTCCGCGTTTATACAGCCGTACTCGCTGTGTATCTGGTGATGGCTGGGGTCCTCGGCGCGGACCGGTTGGAAGGTATCCAGGCCGATATGCAGCGTTACAAACGCCAGGTTGGCGCCCCTGGCCTTGATTTTGTCCAATAAGGCCGGCGTGAAATGCAGCCCCGCGGTGGGCGCGGCAGCGCTGCCCATGACCGCCGAGTAAACGGTCTGGTAGCGCTCTTTGTCCTCCAGCCTGGCCCTGATGTAGGGTGGCAGGGGCATCTCACCCATCTTTTCCAGCGCAGCGGGGTTGGAGAACTCGATTGTCCTCGTGCCATCCACGTGCCTGACGGTAACAGTTGCCGTCGTTTCAAGCCCCCGCCCGTC
>JBFYUA010000193.1:0-5370 GCA_041300305.1 Dehalococcoidia bacterium
GCGTGGGAGTTGGCTGAAACGGCCAGCAGTGTGCGCCAGGGTGCGCCCTCCCTGAGAAAAAGCCCGGCAAAGGAGCGAAGGATAGCCTCACAGAGGGTCAACCCGCCGGCTGCTGATAGACGCCTTAAACGGGAAACATCCGCTGCCATATCTGTAGATTCCCTTAAACTGATGGAAAGGTATTATACAATATCGTCATTGGGAAACAATTCACAGCACCGGTTTACCGCGGACCTCGCCGCACCAGCAGGTAAGGCTACCTTCCACGAACTTGACGTCCTTAAATCCCTGTCCTTTGAGTATGCAGGCCGATTGGTAGGCGCGGCCTCCCCGGCGGCACACGACTACGATTTCTTTGCCGCGGGGCAGTTCTTCAAGGTTCTTGGTCAGCACCGGCTGGGGTATCAGCTTCACCTGGGGCGCATCGATACTGGTGGCTTCGTGCTCCCCGTGTCCCCTGACGTCAAGCAGGACAAAATCCTGCTTCTCATCCAGCTTTTTTTTTAACCCGGCAGGCCTGATGCTGGCAGTCCTTCCCTCCATCTTGTTGCGCACCAGGTTGGCGGCGTGGTGCAACGCGTCCAGCGCGGTGTTATAAGGTGGCGCATAGGCCAGGTCCAGGTCGGCCAGCATATCCACCGTCATGCCCATGGTTATAGCCGTGGCCAGCACATCGATCCTCTTAACCACGTCGCCCGGACCCACCCCCTGGCCGCCCAGTATGCGCCCGGTCTGCGCGTCCACGATCAGCTTGATGATAATTTCCCTGTTGCCCGGGTAATACTCGGGTTTGTCAGGAGCGGGAAGCAAAGCGGATACTACTTTGAAGCCGGCCTCCAGAGCCTGCTTCTCACCGATACCGGTGCGTCCCACGTTGAAGTCAAGGACCTTGACGCAGGCGGTGCTGACGATACCGTTGAACTTTTCTTTGCCGCCGATTATGTGAGAGGCTATGACATGCCCGTGCTTGTTGGCGGTCGAACCCATGGGGACAAAGGCCTTTTGCCCGGTCACGAGATTAATATTTGCCACGCAGTCGCCCCCGGCGTAAATATCAGGGTCGCTGGTCTGCATATATTCGTTGATGACAATATCACCAAATTGACCTATCTCTAATCCCGCTTCTTTGGCCAGCTTCGAATTAGGACGTGCCCCTATGGCGAGTATGACCAGGTCAGCTTCGATCTTTCCCCCGTCTGTGATGGCGTGGCTCACTTTGCCGTCCAAACCGTCAAATCCCGTGATCTTCTGCCCCATTTTTAACACGATACCTTTTTCTTGCATATGTTTGGCTATAAGGTCTGATATCTCATCGTCCAGCAGGGCGGGCAGGACACGTTCCATGGCTTCTACCATGGTGACAGCGAATCCACGGGCCACGAGCGCTTCGGCCATCTCGACCCCGATCAGCCCGGCTCCCACGATTACGGCCTTTTTAGAGGCTGATTTAGTCAGTAAATCAATTATTTGATCGGCATCCGGTACTCTCTTCACGACTTGTATGCCTTTCAAATCGATGCCTTTGAGCGGTGGTATAACCGGGTTGGCGCCGGTGGCGATGACCAGCCTGTCATAATCCAGCGTGTAGCTCTTTGCGCCGGCGGTGTCGGTAACATTGACTTTGTGCGCGGCGCGGTCGATGCTGTCCACGCGTGTATTGATGAGGACGTCCACGTTGCTGATCTTTTTGAAACTGGCGACATCCCTGTGTATAAGGAAATTTCTTGGTTTGACCAAACCGGCTATAAAGTAGGGCAGTCCGCAGCCTGCGTATGAAATCAGCGCTTCATCCTGCAGCATGGTTATGCTTGCGGTCGCGTCAAGCCTGCGCAGCCTGGCAGCGGTCTTGGGCCCGCAGGCGCCGCCACCGATGATGACTATATTCCTCTTTTTATCCATTGCTTTGGACCTCCCTCTGTATCTGATGTGCAGGCATTAGCGGGATAATTATACAGGCAGATTAACCGCCCGCAAAACTGCTGAGGACACACTTTTGCTAAACTGATACTGCAGGCATAGCAAGGTCTTGATAAGTACTATTACATTATTCGTTTAAATAAAAATAATTATAACAATGATTCCTGCTATGAGCACCCGGTAAATTTCGACTTTTAAAACCAGGGCTACGAAGGCAGCGGACTGCATGGCCGTGGCGCCGGGAACCATCCGGCAGAGCGCGATACCGCCGCGGATACAGGCTACCATGGCCGGGCCGCCAAATGCCGCGGACCCCAACCTCAGGAAGGATAGTAATAACCTGGCACGTGACGGCGCTTTGCCGGCTGATTGGATTTGCATGGTTTCAAGGGCAACCTGCCATGATATTTATACCATCAAGCCACCCGGCTATCTAAATAACCTGCATCTCATATTCGGGCACGTTATTTTTCAGGTAAAAAACGAATTTGACCTTTTTACCCTCCATAATATATTTCTCTGACTCACTGCGTAGCTGTTTAAAATCCATTTCCTTTAATATAATGGTCAGTAGTTCCAACTTTTCCCCGAGCTTCTTATTCCCCTCTTCTCCACATAGCAAAAGCCCCAGCGTATTCTCGTATTCTCTTCTGGTTACTGTATGGATGCAATGTAGAGGACCGGGGACCAGCTCAATCTTCAACATGGCATATCCCAATCCTTGTCCCCTGGTTCAATTTCTCGCCCGCTGCGCTGACTCAGCAGAAGGTTTCAGTTTTACTTGTGGGCAACCTCCGCTTAAACTGGTCAATAATATACCGGCAGGCGGCGAAACCTTCGCGGCGGTGCGCTGAGGCAATTGCAACAACAAGGTTTATTTCTCCCACACTGAGCTTTCCCACTCTATGCGATATTGCTATGTTATTTACCGGCCACCTGCTTTTAGCCATGCCGGCAATTTCTCTTAATGCATTCTCAGCCGTTCCCGCGGAGTCATGGTACTCCACCGCCAGGACTGCTTGGCCTTGAGAGTGATTGCGGATCAACCCAACGTATGTGACTACGCAACCGCTACTGTCGCCTTTGGTTTTATTAATCACTTCTTCCGGGGAAATCGGCTTATGCGTGATTTCAATCATGTTTGCCTTGCCCGGGAGGCGTCTTGGCTGAGGTTGAATTTGCTATAAATTCCCCCAGCTTGGCTATTATATCTGAATCATAGCGCTCAACTTGTCCTGCGTCACATAGCCTGGCTAAATCCGGGTCCAGCGGCAACTTCCCTATCAGGGGAGCGTTAGCTGCCAGGGCCATCTCCTCAGCCCTGCTTTTGCCAAAGATCTCAATCTTTTTATCTATCTCCGGTATATAAAGGTAGCTCATGTTTTCTACCACGCCCAGTACCCGCTTATCCATTTGCTGCGCCATCTTTACTGCTTTTCTCACAATCATAGCCGTCAAATCCTGAGGTGTGAAAACGACAATAACACCCGATATTGGTATCGTTTGCATAACGGTGAGAGGAGCGTCAGCTGTTCCAGGAGGTAAGTCCACGATCAGATAATCCAGATTACCCCAGACTACTTCCTCCCAGAATTGTGTGATTGCTTTGCCTATAAGCGGACCTCTCCATATCACAGCATCATCTTCGCCGGGCAATAAAAGGTTGATGGACATGATCTCTATTCCTGACTTGGATGTGACCGGCAACATAGCGCTATCATTGCCACCGGGCCGGTCCATGATGCCGAACATCTTGGGTATGCTGGGCCCGGTGATATCTGCATCGAGGATGCCAACCTCGTAACCTTTACGCCTTAAAGCAATAGCCGTAAGGCCGGTCACCAGTGATTTCCCCACCCCGCCCTTGCCGCTCATGACTGCAATGACATTGCCAATTTGGTTCAATTCAAAAGGCCTGGCATCCGTATATTCGACATGGACCTCTGTTATATCTGCCAGACCGTGTAAAGCCTCATCGATTTTGCTGCTGATCCAACCTTGTGTATTCACATCCAGGGCCGTCGAGGCCAGGGTGACGTTGATCCTTTGGCCGGTAATAGTAATATCGCGTATCAGGTTCATGTAATGCAGGCTGCGCACGACATGCGGTACTAAGACCTCATCGAGCCTGCTTCTAACTTGTTCTGATGTTATCATTATTCCTCCATTTGTGATGTGCTAATTGACACAGTCTTTTAGAAAGAGAGGACCCTGTCGCACTCTTCAATCCACTCCGCTAATTCAGGCATTGTAGCTTCTGCCGTTCCCTTGATGAGGGTCTTTCCCTTATGCATACCGCAGCGAAGCATACAGGTTCCGCAGACTTTTACCGGTATGCCCTTTCCAATTAGACCGATCAACATTTCAGTCAGGTTTACAGATCCCGCTAAAGGGTCTACCCCTTCTCTGGCCAGGTCGACAGAATCGTTCATCAGGAATACACGTAAGTCTGTTTTTCTTTCCAGCAGTTTTTCACACAGCCTTAAAGCATTCCAGGTTATGTCTGTGCCATCGTAGGGATTACGATTTAATATAATGAGTATCTTCATAAATTCCTCCTTCATCCAGTTCATAGCTACAAGTTTCTCTGCTCGGTTATTAAACCGGTTGCGTCATCGCACCGGCATATGAGCCTGCCCTCCACGGGCCTGCTCCCCATGAAGCCTATGCCTTTGAGAATAAATGATGCCAGGTTGACCCTAACAGCGTTGCATTATTTCTTTCTGGTACATGCTTTTAAAACTGTATCCTTATCCAGTTTCTTGGTGCAGAAGAACCAATCGTAGCAATGCATATCTTCTTTGCCGTCCATCCTGTCCTTGGCCACGCCACACGAACCTGCCGGAGGAACTATGACGTCATCACCCGGCCTCCAATCCGCCGGAAGGGCAACAGAAAACGCATCTGCTGTCTGCAAAGCTATGACTATCCGATGCAGCTCATCGAAGTTCCTGCCCAGGCTGAGCGGGTAATAAATAATGACCCTGACTATTCCTTTGGGATCGATCACAAACACGGCGCGCACCGCCTTTGTGCTGCTTTCCCCCGGTTGGATCATCCCGTATTTTTTAGCTATCTCCATGGTAATGTCTTCAATCAGGGGGAATTTCACCTCTACATTTTTCATGCCTTTATACTCGATCTTATCTTTGATCGTACGTAACCAGGCAATGTGACTGTAAAGGCCGTCGATAGACAGCCCGATGAGTTTACAGTTGACCTCAGCAAACTTCTGCTCCATACTGGCGAAGGTCATGAATTCCGAGGTGCAGACAGGGGTGAAATCCGCCGGGTGGCTGAATAAAATGACCCAGCTTCCTGCAAATTGCGCGGGGAAATCGATCTCTCCCTGCGTCGTGACCGCCTTAAAAGCCGGCGCTTTGTCACCGATCCTGGGCATTGACACTACATTGGGTTCTGCGTTTTGTTCCATGATTTCCTCCTTTATTCAGC
>JBFYUA010000197.1:0-3253 GCA_041300305.1 Dehalococcoidia bacterium
CAAAGTACCGTAAGGGAAGGGCCGAACGTCAAGGGGTTCCGGAAACTAAAAGGATTCGAGGGAAATGCAGAGAAAGCAGACAACTTCATGCGGATATGAAGGCTCGCTGAGCGAAGAAGGAATGGAACTCCGAGATAGCCCGGCATTGCTGAGTATCTCTTCGACATCAGATAGATGAAGGAACGATATGCAGAAAGTAACTTTCTGCATGTTAATATGTGGAACCGCCATATACTGAACGGTACGCACCGTGTTATGAGAGGGCGCCGAGCGAATAAATCGCTTAGCTCCTGCTCGATTTATGCGTTGGAGCAATTAATGAGAATGAGCCTGCATCAACCTTAGTTGAAATACGACATAGCCGTGTGCAGGAGTATCCTCACCTGCACTTCCATGGGCACGTCCATGCCTCCGGATTTGCCTGCGGTGGGTTTGAAGCCCACGGTCTCCGATAAGGCGGTTTCCCTGCCGTTGCCGTCCACGGCGGCGACTGCGGCGTAATAAGTGGTTTCCGGATCAAATGCTGTGCCGCTGCTAAATTCTTTAACAACCAGTGTCGATTCCTTGCCATCCTGCACGTACATCTGGTCGAGTTTGGCCTTGTCCGTGCCGCAATACACTTTGTAAGAGGCTGCTTCCGCCTTCGGTTTCTCCCAATGGAAATACACGCTGCTATTGTCGCAGGCGGCCAGGAACCCCAGTGGCGCCTGTAGGTCTGCCGCGGCGCCCGGGCATCCCAGCATAGTGGCCGTTATAGTAAAGGGCGGATGGGCATAGGCTATTAACTGGTCCCGCATATCGGCGGGCAGGTCCCGCCCGTCAAAAAAGCCCACCATCAGCGAGAAGCGCGACGTGTAGCCGCTGAAAGTGCAGGCGGAAGTCTGATACTGGTCACCTGTAGAGAGGGCCATCAGGTAGCCATCGCCGGTGCCCCAGGTGGGTTGAACATATTGTTTGCCGAAATAGGTGCCGAAGGGGGTGAGTTTCAGGCTGGACCTGCCGGACGTATCGTAGTTGACTTTCAACGGGCAGAAGGCGAAGTTGGAAAGCCGCGACGTATCCATGGCCACTGCCAGTCCGCCCTTCTCGCCTGCTACCGCCACGTACTCGGCGGTGATGTGATTGTTGACATTGGCCAGGTCCAGGTTCTGGGGGGAGGCTTTGAAATAATCGATTAAGTAGTCGGATTCCATGCCCAGGAAGTTGCGCTTGATCACCTTAAAAGGTACCTCTTTGCCGGCGCCCTGAGCGAAGTTGATCTCGGCAGGCGCGGTTTCCTGCCAGCCGGCATCATAGCGGCGCGCCAGTGCGGCATTGGACGGCTTGAAAATGTCTTTGCGGGGTGTATCCGGGTAGGTAACATCTGCGTCCACGAAGATTGCCGGTACGTCTTCAACCAGCACCAGCCGGTAATCGGCCTGGCCCTTAACGGCGCCTTCCACCGGCAGGCTGAAAATACCCTTCAGCCGCAGGGCCGCCACCCCGTTTGAACCGTCGCTTTCCACGCCAGCCTCTAAACTGTCCGGCCTGTACCATTTGCCGCCGTAATTGATACCGGGCAGGAAACTGCCCGCGTCAAGGCGCCGGATACCACCGGAGGTCACAGAGGTTATTTGTCCTTTGTCATTTAGCTCGACCGAGATCAGCCCGTTGGTCAGTTTAAGCGGCGTGCAGGTCGTGGCGGGTTTTTTAGCTCTTACGGCCTGACTGGTATAGAGGTTGTAGACTCCATCGGTCAGGCTGTGGCCCGCCGGGACATGCAGTTTGAGCGAAGTAGTAATAGCTGACTCGCATCTTTCCAGGGAAACCAGTGAGGTCGGTACAGGCTCGCCGTCCCGGCCGGATATGTAGAACAAATTATTAGCGGGCACCCGGCCGGCCAGTGTGAGGTCGATAAACTCCCCGTAAACTGAAGCCGCAACGGATGGCCCGCGCACCAGCATGAATGAGTCTATCTTTTCAAATCCCGCGTCCGCTGCTTCTGGTGGCGGGTGCTGTTGCATGTACACCCTGGCCGCCGCTTTGGCAGTTTCGAGGGCGGATGCCGAGGCAGTTGTAAGGCCGCTGACAATGGATTCAACCACGCGCTCGCGTGAGCGCGCCAGGAAAGGTGTGGCCATCCCGAAATTGGTAGTGGACATCAAACGCATCCGCAGCTCGTAAGACTGATCGAGAAGGTCCTGCACACCCGGCGGGACCGCAGAACCCAATAGCCTGTATATCCGGCCCACCTGGTTGTGCGTCTGACGATCGCGGGCCACGGCTGACCAATAATCGGTGCTGTAGGACTTTTCAGCCCAGCTTGAATAGCCATTGAAGCTGCCATCGGCGGTATCCTGCCCGAAACTGATAGTGCCCACCGGCTTGTGATTTTTCATATATTCGGTCAGGGTAGTGAAATTGACATAATCAAGGTCGGAGACGCTGTCCACAAGCTGGTCCAGTCCGCCCGTATTAGGGAGCCAGGAGAGGTATGACGGCAGCTTGTAGCCGTACCAGTAATCATCGTCGGCGTCGGTATTCAGGAAGAGCAGGACGTCCTTTTGTATATTGCCTTTCAGTTGCTCGCGGTGGAGCATCGAGACCCACTGGCGGATGCCGATATTTTCGGCCATATCGCCATGGTTGTAGGCCGGGATGATGGTGATGTCCTCGCCCGTATCCTGGTTAAGATAAGTCAGGGGGTTATGCGCTTCTTCCAGCGTGAGTTCGCGGCTGAAGACGCGGAAGGCGTCGAAGGTGATGGCGCTGTGGTAGAGCACGACCCCCTCGATGCCCATTTCCTTATAAAGGCGGTAATTGCCCGGCGTGGCCATCATCTCCTGGGGCCGAATATAACGTCCCCACTGGACAAAGAGGTCCTGCACGCCGCTGCCGTTATCATTGGAAATAGCGCGTTTTACCGACTCCCTGAATTCGTTCTCGGTCAAGGCCGAGGCCAGTGCGTTGTTGTATGACATCAGGATCATCTCATCGCCATTTTCCTTTACCCGGCGCTGCAGGCTGCTGATAATATCGGGCGCATAGCGGGGAAGCTGTTCCTGCAGGGAGAAGAGGTTTTCGATGTCCCAGACGCCTTTTACCGGGATGCCCTGGTTATTTTTTTCGTCCAGCGTGCTGATGATCTTGCGGATGACGCGGATGTCCTTACCGAAGCCGGCTTCATCGTTGGTATCGATGCGGTAGGAATGGTAGAGGTTGCCGTGAAAGCCGAAGGCAACATATACCTTGTGGTCGGTTTGTTTGCCGGCCA
>JBFYUA010000216.1:0-3869 GCA_041300305.1 Dehalococcoidia bacterium
TACTGAAGGGCTTGTGAATACGGCCTGCCATTGCGAACCGTTATGGAGGATGGAACAGGAAGGTATGGGTATCCTCTCCTCCCTGAAGGACCAGCCCCTTTCAACACCGCCCCTGGGAAAACGGCCCTCACCCATCCCGTTACCATCGTACATGACAGAAGGTACGATCCACTGCACTAAATCCGCCGGAGGCTGATAATTGAATAGTAACTGCCACCTGCCGGGTCCGGTAATTGTCCAGCGCCTTTTGACGGTTATGCAGTCTTTGCCGGCAATGAATTCGTCTTCGAGCCGGGCGCCCGCAAAGGTAACGGTGATTAAGTTCCCTGCTTCGATAAGGATCTCTGTGGGTGGCAGGGTGTCCGTTCCTTTTCTCAAGCCATAATAAAGCGCGCCCGGTTCCCCGCCGTCAAGGATAATGGCAACATGGCTTTTCTTGTTGATAAGTTCCATAGATGTCCCGGCAATAATAGAGGCGCTGAAGCTGGAAGCAGCCTTTCAGGCAGGGTCAGCGGGTCACTATATACACTTCCACGGCGGCAATTATCAGGGTAATAATGATAATGGCCACAATCAACGGGGGCGAATTAATTTCACGTTGAAGGATACCCGGTTTGTCAGCGTTGGCGGATATCCTGGATACCTCGCCCGCGCATTTTCTGCAATAGGTGTTGCCGAATAACGTCAGACTGCAGTCATTGCATATGAACTGCTGACAGCGCCAGCAGCCTTTGCTCGCCGGCCTGTCCGGATGGTTATAACAGACTGCCTTAGCATCCATTCATGCAACCTCATTAAGAGCGAGATGTAAAAATTATACGGCTATCCAGGCCAAAATGAAAGGCCGTCCGGATTGACAGGTGACCGGAATTTACTTTCGCATGGCAGGATACCCGGTAATCCTGGCAACCTTGCGGTATAGCGGATCCAGGGCCTTGTAGGTTTGCAGGTAAACCTCCTTATAGAGGGCCTGGTAAATGCGGTGGTTGGCCGGGTCCGGTGTGAAGGTGCGGCCCTTCTTGACCATGGAAGCAACGGCTTCCTGGAATGATGAGAACATGCCGGTGCCCACCGCCGCGTCGATAGCCGCGCCAAGTGCGCAGGTCTCTGAAGTGTTCATACGTGAGACCGGTAAATTGAACATGTCGGCCGCAATCTGGACGGCTACATCGCTCTTAGATCCTCCCCCGCCAACGCGGATCTCCTTTAGCGGGACACCTGTTTTCTTGACGGTAATCTCATACAGGCGTTTGAGCTCATAGCCTATGCCCTCAAGGATGGCGCGGTACAGGTGTGCGCGGGTATGCACGTCGCCGAAGCCGATGACTGAGCCTTTGGCGTATTTATCGTAGATCATGGGCGTCCAGTGCGGTTGAAGCATCAGTCCCAGCGAGCCGGGGGGTATGTCCCTGATGGTTTCATCAAAGACCACCTCGGGTTCCACGCCGCGCTGTTTGGCCTCAATGGCTTCCCTGTGGCCGAACTCCTGTTTAAACCAGGTTATCATCCAGAAACCCCTGTAAATGAACATCTCGATATCCCAGGCATTGGGCAGGGCGGCAGGCCAGGTGTAAAATTTCATGTCCTTCTCAGTGATGTATTTGTAAGTGATGCTCTGCATACAGGTAGCGGTACCGAAACTGATCACGCCGATGGAGGGGTCGATGCCGCCGCAGCCCAGCAGTTCGGACTGCTTATCCCCTGCTCCCACAACTACAGGCAACCCTTCAGGCAGACCGGTTTCCTCCGCGGCCTTCTTCGTGACAAATCCCAGCACAGTATCGGGGCGATAGAGGTCCACGCAGTGCTCCTTTTTCACGGCCAGGGTTTCGTAGGCCACATCCAGCGGGTGCCATTTGAGGTTCTGGTAGTCCATCGGCCAGGCGCCTACCATCATGCCTATGGAGTCCTTGAATTCACCGGTGATCTTCTTGACCAGCCAGCCCGAGACCTGCAGGAATTTGTAGGTTTGCTTATATATCCCGGGTTCGTATTGCTGTATCCAGAGAAATTTCGATTCCCGGTGCGCTTTATCCATGGCATCGGCCAGCCCGATGGCCTTGAAGAGCATACGTGCCTTGAGGCTGATAGGAGGCGGATTCTCGGTGACTCGCTGGTCCAGCCAGATTATGGCGGGCCGCAGCGGGTTGCCCTCACGGTCAACCGGGAATGATGCCGAGCGCTGCGTCGTGATGCCCAGGCCGGTGATCTCCTCCGCCGGGACCTTAGCTTTGGCCATGACGCCCCTGGTGCAGTGGCACAGCTTGGTCCAGAAATCTTCGTGGTTCTGCTCCGCCCAGCCCGGGTGCAGCGAAAAATAGGGCTCATGTTCTGCCTGTTCGATGGCGACCTGGTTGCCCTCCCTGTCGAAGATAACCGCACGCACGCTCTGCGTGCCGGAGTCGATGCCGATTACGTACCGCTTTTCTGCCATGTCAACCTCCTTGAATCATTGTTCCACGTAGGGGCGTACCTTCAGGTGCGCCCGAAGGCGGGCGGGTTTAAAAACCCGCCCCTACATCTCCGGTTGCCACGTCGGGTCGTATTTGCGGTAATAATTGAAGAACTCCTCCCGGTGCTTGCCGGCTTTGGTGACCAGTTCCTGCGGGTCGAGGTAACTCATACAGATGAGGATGTCCTCCAGCTTGACCAGCGCCTGCTCGTAAGGAGGGCAGCCGCCCAGGAAGCGGTCGATGCCCGCCAGTTGCATGGCGTTTCTCAACTCCCTCAGGTCTCCCCCCGTAGCCAGCGCGCATTCTCCCAGGAAGAATGTGTGAGCCATGTCGGTCTTTAACTTTGGTGGTATCTTGGGGTCTACTCCCACGATAAGAGAGAACCGTTGCGGCACTTTAGCCAGTGTGCCCGCGGCCAGGGCGGCCATCAGCCAGCAGGCCGAACAGGCGCCCCCGATATAAATGTCGATGTTGGGGTAGATGCCGGTCAGCAGGCTGTCTATAGGCAGGGTGTAAGTGGCCGGCAGCAGGAACTGCTTACGGACGGAGGCGATGGTTTCGCCAACGACATCGATGATGAAGGGATTGGCCGTTCCCAGTCCGTCGTGGGCCGCCAGCCTGGTGGTGCTCACCACCAGCGGGTTGTCGATGCCCATACACATCGAGGCTATGGAGTCCAGGGCCACCGTATCCGTGCCGGCCATGATAACGCCCATCTCCACGGCGGTGCCCCCCTCGCCGGCGCCCATGCCCTCCATGCCCAGCAGGCCGTCCAGCAGCACCAGGTCCGGCTTCCTTATCTTGCTGATATCCACCATGTGCTGCTGCAGGTCATCGCGGTGTGAAAAGTACCTGCCCCGATCGTCCAGAAGTCCCTGCAGGTTCTTGATGGAAAGTGTCACCATGGTCATGGTGTGGGTCTTCATGGCCGGTATATTGATGAAGCAGTCGGCATCGAGCACCACCTTTGGGTAACTGACCCTGTGCAGAGCCATGCCGCCGGGAATGTCCACCTCCACCTTTTCGGCGTCTTCCACGCCCAAAACTTCCCCTCCCGCTTCCTCAACAGCCTTAGTTACCCCGATTAACTTCATTACCTCTGCTGTCTTGAAGCCGCGGGACATGCCGCAGGGGGTCAGGGACGGCCTGACACGCTTCATCAGCGTGCCCATGCTGACGCCCTCAATGACGGTGACGCGGCTGGCGCCCGCCTCCCTGGCCATTTTAACCATGCCGGCGATTACCCGCCGGTCAACCGAGATAGGCGGTGGGTAAGGCGCGAAGAGGTTGGGCTTGATGGCAACATGGTCACCTTTTTTGATCTTGCCTGATAGCCCCCCGACAAGGCCGATGGCCTCGCGCACCATACGGTCTATCTCGACCTTATCCGGTGGGAATTTGCCCTTTACAATTGAA
>JBFYUA010000016.1:0-5921 GCA_041300305.1 Dehalococcoidia bacterium
TCGGCATTTGACACGATGCCCAGATCCAGCGGAACCCCGTTATTTTTAAACAACTGGATAAGTTCCAGCACCACGTCCTCGTTGAATCCCTCTGCTACATCGTCCAGCCTGAATATAACTGCGGGACCGCCTTGATAGGGCGGTAATACCCGGTGCCTGCTGGTACGGTCCGGGAAAATATTTGCCGAGGCATATTTATACCAGCTTTCAAAAGTGGTCAACTCACCAATTTTCTGGCTCGATTTGATTAAGCTGTCTAATTGAACAAGCTTCTGGGGGTCAACTTTATTGTCCCGGCCGAGGAAAGACTCGGGCCGTAGCCCTACAACCGCCACATCCAGGCTATCAAGGCTCTGGCTAATGCCATCCAGTAGTGTGCTATTTACATCGGGCGCCTGCTGCGAGGTGATTATTTTTGCTTTGGTCTCGGGATAAACCAATTCAAATAATGTGGGCAGCCTGCACAGGCCATTTAACTCGGGTTTACCTGACTCATTCAGCGGCCGTGTTGATGGTTGAAATTGCCTTGAATTTGGCGAGTTCAATATTCTGAAACCCGTTTCCTGGATAATCTGATAATTCTCATTCGAGAAATCGTCTGACGGCAGTGAACAGGCCACCGGTGAAAATCCAAAACTATAATTCAGTGACTCGCGTGCTTTGGCCAGCTTGTCCCTGAGCTGGTTATAAGCGGCACTTATCCTGGACGTGCCGGGAGGCAGCCAATTGATATAATAGCCGTCCAGGCTGACGTCTATTATCCCCTCGTTCACATACCCTGTTAAATAGCTCAAATCGCTCAATTTACTGTCTTTTTCATCGGGTAGTATGGCCAAATCAAGCGGTGCGCTATTTTGTCCGAACACCCTTATTATTTGTTCCACTATGGCCTTCAGATTGCCGTCTGCGACATGGCTCATGGTAAAAATAACCGCGCCTCCACCGGCATAGGACGGCGTACTCATTTTTCTCACGACGGCGGCCTGGATAGCCGCTACGTCCTTGTTGATATCCGGGTTACCCGGGAGGTTCAAGCAAGCGGTGGGTAGCAACAAAAATAAGCACAAAGCCGGATAGACGTATTTTCTAAGCTGTATCCACAACATATCTTTAATAATATAGCCGGCGACCCTGGCGGTCAAAGAAACGGATTATTTCCCCGCCGGGTGTCCTTGTTCTATCATATGGTGTAGATTATATTAAAGGATTTTGGGATGAGATTTACCTATTTACTGGTAATTGCCGCGGCAACAGTATTATTTGTTAGCTGTGTGAAGGAGATACTACCTCCGGTGACACCATCTCAGCAAATTCAGCGCCAAATAACGTTTTCTATGAAAGGGGTAGGCATCAACCTGCCGCAGCAAGATTTTATTGCCATGAAGAATGCCGGGATAGATATGCTGGCAACCGAATGGGGGATGGAGGAGGATGTGCGCAAAGCTAGAGTCTTTCTTAATCAGGCTGAGGCTGCCGGATTGAAGGTCGTTATGGACGGCGGGTTCAGCGCGAGGGCCTGGGGATTTACGGATGATGATTGGGATGACTTGCCCAGGGACAAGAGGCCGGCCTGGCAGAAGGAAAAAGTGCAGGCATGGATAATGGCCCTCAAAGACCATCCTGCTATTATGGCCTGGGACATTTGCAACGAATTTGGAGAAAACCTGCCAAGCGGCGCCGGCATGGTAAATTCGGACTGGCCGAAAAGCAGGATTACTATCGGACAATTGATACAGGCCAGGGCAGACGTTCTGGCGGTTGACCCCACCAGGCCGATCCATGCCAGGATGTACGGTGGGGACATGGGTGCCATACCGCCGCATGTGATTTCACTGCTGGAACACAGGATAGCTGATATTATCTCTCTTAATCTATACTCGAATTACCTGGAGAAAGGCAGGCTGCAATGGCCTGACGTGATCCAGGAAGGCGGCCCCTACTTTGTTGATATGATAAAGAATAAAGCCCCCGGAACAAAAGTATGGCTTTCGATAGGGGCATTTGAATACCTCAAGATTTTCCAGCGGCCAACGCCGGCCAGCCTTATGCGGGATATGAAATATGCCCTTCAAATGGATAATCTTGACGGCATTTCATTTTTCTGCTGGGGACCGGTCAATCAATGGGACGATAAAGGTGATTGGTACCTGCCGGAAACCGGCGCGGACCTCTGGGAGGTAATTCAGCGGGAAATCAAGCAGGCCCGGCAAGATTAAGCGCGGGGTGGCATAACATGGAATGGCTACAAGGCGCCAAGGACGGCCCTGGCCGCTTTGATCAGGGCGGGGTCGGTTGTCAGTTCCAGGCACTTTTCAAGGTCTTGTCTTGACTTAACGCTGTCCCCCAGGTGCTTGTAAATGACGCCGCGGGTGAAATAGGCCGTAGCCATCTCAAAATCAATACTAATAGCCTTGTTGCTATCCTGCAAAGCCCGCTGATACATCCCCTTCCCATCGTAAGCCCAGGCGCGCCTGTCGTAGGCTTGCGCGTACTGGGGATTCAGTTCGAGGGCTTTATCGCAATCCCTGATGGCGAAATCAAATTGCCTGAGGTCATTGTACGCCCAGGCACGTGTGGTATAAGCCAATGCAAACTTGGGATTAAGCTCAATTGCCTTGCCCGCGTCGACTACGGCCAGGGAGTAAATTTTCTTCAGTATATAGCCCTCAGCGCGCTTGTTATAGGCCAGTGCGGAATTGGGATTTAACTCCACGGCCTTATTGCAGTCGTCCAACCCCATGTTCAGCCAATCTTTATTGGAATCGTAGAGGAACTTTGCGAAATATGCCCAGGCGCGCTGCAGGTAGGCATTGGGCAGGTTGGGATTTAGTTCGATGGCCTTATTGGAGTCTGTAATGGCCAGGTCATGATTACCCTTGCCTATTTGTGTCCAGGCCCGGTTGACATAGGCATTGGCCATCAGGGGGTCAATCTCTATGGCTCTATTGCAGTCGGCCATCGCCAGGTCATAGCCGCCGGTCTGGTTGTATACCCAGGCACGGTTTACGTACGCTAAAGCCATCTCCGGGTCCAATTCTATGGATTTGTTGCAATCGGAGAGGGCCAGGTCGTATTTGCCCTCCTCATTGTAGGCCCAGGCACGGTTGATATACGTCATGGCCCTGCGCGGGTTGATTTCTATAGCTTTAGTGCAGTCAGCAATCGCCTCAGTATATCTACCCTTGGCATTGAATGCCCAGGCGCGGTTGATCAGGGCCAGGTCTGACCTGGGCTGATATTGAAGCGCCCTGTCGCTGTCCGCAATAGCGAGGTCATACAGACCCTTCTCATTATATGCAGAGGCGCGCGTCATATAAGCCAGCGCTCCGTACCGGTTTAAGTCGATTGCCCTGCCGCAATCTTCTATGGCCCTGTCGTAGTAGCCCATCTGGTTATACGCCAGGGCCCTGTTGACATACATTATGGCCTGCTTGGAATCGCGGCTTATCGCCGCAGTGTACTCATCCACAGCCAGGGCCCATTTTTTCTCGGCGTAATACGCGTTTCCTTTGTTGTAACGCTGGGTAGAAGTATCGAACACGAAACAGGCCGGGTGGCATAGCGCCAGGCAGAGAAAGACTAACAGCCAGCCGGACCTGCCCAAAGAATTGATAAGCATTTTTACGATTAGTATATAGCTATTTTACTGGATAGTCCAATTAATAAAACCCGCATTTACCCGATACTTTAACAGCTTGCCGGGCAGTATTGATAATTGGCTGTGAGGGTATAACTTGCTGTCCGGATTAAGTGGGCACTTGGTCAGTTCACCCCTGGCTGATATGGAAATCGCGGTGTGCAGGTTGTTTGTTTTGACTGAAAGTACAAATAGGATTTAATATTAACACATGATCTCTTCGCGTATTGGTAAATCCATCAGCATGATAATGGTTCTTGTCTTTTTGATAACCACCGGCTGCTGGATAGCGCCTGCCGAGGTTCCCCAAAGTTCTGTGCCGGTTACTCAGGAGATCGTAACCGTCCCCGTCGTACATGTGAGGGACATGGAAACCCCTGCCTATACCTGGAAACGCGGCGCGATTATTTTTTGCATGGACCGGGTGGGCGGCAGCAATTTAAATGGCGTGGCCGATAAAATAATCAGGGTGTTTGCGGAGAATAATGCGCCCCTTGATGTAGCTATTGCGCCGCCTGCTGATACTAAAGATCAGGAAAGCTTAAACGGCCTCATAGCTTATTTGGATGCCGGCCTTATAGATATAAGCGTCGATGGCCAGGGCTTTTCCTGGGTGGATCCCGATGAAGAGAATATACAAAGCGTTTCTACTACCCTTGAAACGCAACTGGTAAGAGCGCGCGGGCAACTGGCGTCCTATTTCGGTACAGCGCCGGTCGCCTGTATATTACCCTCCGAGTCGCTTAACCAGGATAATTACAGGATAATTCAGGCTGCCGGCCTTAAGATACTCGGCACGCGGTACACAAAGGATTCCCCCCCTTCAATATTGCCTCTCGAGTGGTCCGGCGAGGTAGATCGTAACGGATTATACCGGCTCCCTATCGTGGGCGGCGTAAATTATTCAGTGGCTCCGTTTATCGAGACGGCGGCTTTTAACGAGTCCGCCGCAAACAATGAAATTCTCAAACTAATCAGTAAAAGCGTGAATAGTCTGGGCGCCGCCGTAATTCAGATACAGCCGGTATCCTTCATGGATACGAACCCAAAAGCATTTACAGTTAAAATGCAATTGTTAAATAGTCTGGTCAAATCAAGCCAGCAGCTGGGCGAGGTAGTAACCTTCGATGGGTGGAATCGGGCCAGGCACAGGATTTTGCCGGCCTATGGTGGTGGGCCCTCTGTTATTTTTAGGCTTGATGACGTAACCAGGGGCTGGTATGAAGATACGGTCCAGGAGATAGTTGAGTTATTTAAGAGAAATGACGTGCCCCTGGATTGTGGCGTGATATCAAATGTGTTCGGCACTGATTCATTTGAGATACCCTGGCTGAAGAAATATGTTGATGACGGGACCGTGGGCATAAGTGTCCACGGATATGACTGGACTTATTACCAGCTCGATACAGGGAAGTCAGATTCAACTTATGAATATATAAAGGATAAGTTAACCAGGGCACGCGGCCAGTATTTTCAGTACTACGGCGTTTTGCCGGTAGCCGTTACCGTCCCCACAGATTATTTCGATGCAACCGGATATAAGGCAGTCAATGCCGCGGGCTACAAGGTATTTGCCACCCAGGTCAAAGTTGAGTTTAATCCGTCTACCCGGCCTGTAGACTATTATGGTCGCCCGGATCCTGATGGAATGTACAGGATACCTACGGCCATGGATGTCTCAGAATGGGATAGTGTTAATGAAAAATGGGGTGACACATACGATGTAAGCAGCCTGGCAAACATTGCAGACTTTTGTAAAAATGAATCTACGAGAATTGGCAAGGTAATCCCCCACTACATATTTGGTAATAATCTGTGTAATGAGCTCGGCGAATTAGGCGTAGCTGCCATAAGCATTCATCCTCAGGGTTTCATAGACAAAGGCGGCAAGCCTGACCAAGAGAAATTGCAGAAGCTGGATACAATTATCAAATGGGTCAAGACCTTCGCCACGATTACTACCTTCGAGCAATGGTATGTCTACACATCGGGCAAGAAGTGATTGAGCACGCCCGTCATGTGGCTTCCCTGTCCGTTATAATGGCCATTCCCGGGTAATATCAAGGTTCCATTGAGCAACCATGAAACTTTTACACTGGATTGAATTATTCCTCGTTATAATTTTCATTGCCGGCACAATCGGCCTTTATATAAACTGGAAAGACACCTTTTCCGTTTTTTTCAGCAAGGACATGTTCAGGGATATGGCAGAAAACCTGACAGCCCGGTTTTCGCCGGAATTATCTCCTCCGCCGGCTGAGTTTCTCGCTGACGGGAACGGGCA
>JBFYUA010000029.1:0-13081 GCA_041300305.1 Dehalococcoidia bacterium
TTCATCCAGGGCCTGCCGTATGCCCTTTCGCTCGTCCTCTGTAGTCTCACCATAGGTAGCCGCCATATAAGCTGCGGCGGCCATGCGCCCGTCATTGATAGTCAAACCTTCATAGCTGATACCGGTGAGAGCCGGCATTACGTTCTTGAGCGATGCGCTGCCCTTCTGGCCGGGATGATAGTAGTGAAAATTTTTGAAGGGCTTTAAAAGGTCCACTATCCTGTCCTGCAACCCATCAACCCAGCCCCGGTACTGGGGCAACGCCCCGGCCATATCATCAAGTACCCTTTTTTCAAAAATAGCGGAGTAGGCTACGATGCTGCCTCTATCAGCCAACACCTCCCTGAGACCTGCAACCAGCGCCGGACGCGGGTCGTCTCCACCATCTGCCAGGTAGCTGAAATGCTCTGCCTTCCCACCAATATGCGGGACCACATGCACTGAAAACTGGAAGGGTATATTCTGGTAAGGCCTGGTACCGTCAAATAAAGGCACGGCTGACCCGAATGTCTCAAAATCGAGGTAATATATGGGGTACTGCAATGAATCAAGAAAAGCTTGTATCTCCTGCCGGTCAACATACTCCTCACCGCCGCAGACGCTATCGACCTGTATCTGCTGTTTATCGTTAAGCTCATAGTCTGCAGGGATATCCGCGATGCCGGTTGCTCCGCCCTCAAAAAGTTCAAAGCATTTTTTACCGCCATAGTACAGGTCAAAAATGCTGTTCTCGGGCAGGAATGCCCAGCATAGCGGCTGCAGCGGGCATGGGTAGGGATCGCTGCAATACGGCCCTATCCCCACCTCGGGGCACTGCTTCCGGCGCATCACGGCCACCATCTCGCCCACACGCCGTGAAAGCCCCTCACTATATCCGTTGACACGCTCCGTGACATCCTCGATAGTAAAAAGCTGCGGCGGGTCTATCTCACCCCGCCGCACGTATTGATTGTTGATCCTGGCTACCCTGCAGGATCGTATCTTCATGCCCAGGCTTTCACAGCACAGGCGCTGGAAGGCCACGTCCCAGATGTTTATATCTTTGACGCTGGTGGAACTCTTGACCTCGATAATATCCCACGCACCGGTCCCGGCCGGATCCAATATATCCGGTCGGCAGAAAATATTGCCGGCCAGGATACCCGCTTCGAAGAGAGGCCTCCCGGAAAGCATGTTTTCCCGGGTAACCCTGATATTGGCAGAGAAATCACCGGTGGGGATATCGATGCCCGTGGGAAAGAGTTTTTTAGCCAGCTCTCCCACTTCATGTCCCTGGTCGAAAGTAAACTGTGTGGCGGCATCGGTTGGCGGGATGCCTTTGGGCTGGTGCGCCGCGGTCCACAGGTACTTATAGCACTGCAACCCGCGCAGAAAATTGGTTTTGGATAACACAGCGCTGTCAATTTAGCTCAGTTACCTGCTTTTTACAAATAGCACGGTTATTATCTAAAATGTCCGCGTGCCCTCAAGGAAAACCTCCAGCGTTACAGCCTTCGCCGGCAAGGGCGGGGTAGGCAAGACCACCTGCGCGGCGGCGGCCGCGCTCCATTCCGCTTCGAGCGGGCGAAAGACGCTGGCCATTTCCACCGATGCCACTCCCTCGCTGGCACATATCTTCGAAACCACGGCGGGCAGCGCCCCGGTATGTGTGGCCGATAATCTCTACTTCAGCGAAATCGGCCTAGTGGAAGCGCGCCGCATGTGGGAAAGTAAATTCGGCCGCGAGGTGTTCCAGGTATTCTCTTCATTTGTCGATATCGGTTACGCCGATTTCGCAGACTTCATGGCCTCCGTCCTGCCCGGGCTGGCCGAGGAATTCATGGTGGACTACATCCGCGAGCTTGCGGAAACAGGCGGCTACGATATAATCGTCTGGGATACCGCTCCCCTGGGCCAGACCCTGGCGCTGCTCGCCACTCCCGCCCTTTTGACCAAGCACCTGCGCCTGGCGCCCCGCATCTATGCCAGTATCAAAGCGGGAAGGGCAACCAGGGAGCCGATCTTGAATATCATCGGGCGCTGGGAGGACCTATCAGCAGCCGATATGCGCTTCCTGTGCAGTGACGTGGACTTCAACATAGTAGCTATAGCGGAAGCGCTGTCCGTCAACCAGCTCGACGGCATATTTGCCGAACTGAATAAGTACCGGTTTAAGGCCGGGCGGCTGATCATCAACAACGTAATAAGTTCCGCCGACTCCGGCTTTCTGCAACAGAAAGCCGCCCTGCAATCCGGCTACCTCGAGGCGGTACGCAACAGGTACGGCCACCTTGAAATCATAGAATTACCGCTATTCCCCCACGAGGTCAAAGGCCTGGAAAATCTCAGGAGAATTGCAGATATCCTCTTTTAATCTATACGTTTAAACAATTTGCCCCTGGTACCGCAGATGGGACAAACATCGGGGGCTTCCTTTTCATGCGTGTAGCCGCACACCGGGCAGACGTAATACGGGTAGGTTTCCTGGCTTTTGCCCAGCCCATCCAGTAGCCCCTGATACAATTTTGCGTGCTCTTCCTCCACGGCATTGGCCCATTTGAAAGTCCTGAGCGCCTCACTATTGCCCTCGGCTTTAGCATCCTCGATCATGGCCGGGTACATTTTTGTGAATTCGTGCGTCTCGCCATTAATGGCCTGTTGCAGGTTTTCCTTCGTGCTCTTAACTCCCTTCAGGGCCCTGAGGTGATTAAGGGCATGTACGGTCTCCGCTTCGGCTGCGGCACGGAACATCCTTGCGGACTGCGCAAAGCCTTCTTTGTCGGCGGCCTCGGCAAAAGCCAGGTAGGTGCGGTTGGCCTGCGATTCACCGGCAAATGCAGCTTTAAGCCCATCTTCGGATTTGGACATTATAATATACCTCCATCACATAGTTTTCCATCATTTTAGCAGCCATTCACCCTGCCGGTAATGACTTTTATCACACCGCTGCGATCATATAGCCAGCGCGAAATTCAGGTAAAGCTGCGCCGCCTGGACCACCTGGCTGAAATTCACCGATTCCTCCGGGGTGTGCGCTGTCTCAAGCCGTCCCGGTCCGAAGATGATGGGATCCACCCCGGCCCCCCACAGGACATTGCCGTCGGAATGGCTGCGGAAATCCTGCGCCTCCCAGGGTATCTTCATGCCTTTACACACGTCACGCAATTTGCGCACCAGCGGCCTTTCCTGCGAAATGCGGTAACCCGGGTGTGTGTTTTCAAACCTGATATAAGCATCAAGTGCCGTGATGACTTTGCTGGCGTCCTCGATGAGATGTTCAAGATCGGCCTTGAGCACATCCATGCGCGAATCGGGCGGCAGGTGCAGGTCGAGCCAGGCCTCGCAGGTATCCGGGACAACGAACCCGCCCGGGAAACCGGAAAGCTGCCTGATATTGTAAACCAGACCGCTGGACACCGAGGTCGCATAACCTGTCACCTGCAGCAGCAACTTGAGCATATTCTCGATAGCGTTTTGCCCAAGTTCCGGCATGGATGAATGCGCCTTCTTGCCCCGTGTACGCAGGAGCACCTCGAGGTAACCATAGTGCCCCAGGCAGGGTATCATATTGGTCGGCTCAGCCACCACGGCCCAGGGAAAGCGATACTCCCTCACCAGCGTCTTAGCGCCGTCGCTCTCTTCCTCCTCACCCACCACCAGCGCCATGCCCACTGACGGGAACTTGCCTTTTCTCTCGGCCAGCACGCTAAAGGCCTCAATCATGGCCGCACAGCCCGCCTTCATATCCGAGGTGCCCAGTCCGCAGGCCCTGTCATCCTCCTCGTAAAAGCCGAAATCGTCCAGGTCGTGCGCCGTCACAGTATCCAGGTGACCTACGAAGCACAGGTCAACTTCATCGGTTTTAGGAGGCAGCACTACGATATTGTACCTGTTTTCATCCACGGACTGCTTTTTTACATTTAACCCGGTTTTTTTCAGGTAGTCCTCGGTAAATTGCAGCACTTCCTCTTCTTTGCCTGAGGGGCTGTAAATATCCACCAGGTCCTGCAGGATTTTTTTCAACCGGTCCGGTTTAACCTCAGCCGCCGCGCCTGTGCTTGCTGCCATTCTTCTTCCCTCTCAGGTTGCGCTTCTTTTCCTTTTGCTGTTCGGTGGCGGCCGGGTTATAGGTCATATAAATATGCTGCTGGGGGCTGCCGAAACCCCTGGCACGGAAGAAATGTAAAGCCGGCAGGTTATCAGCCTCCGTATCTATCATGAAAATGCGTACGCCGGCTTCGACCATTTTGTCTTCAAACTTGTGAAAAAGCCGGCTGGCCACACCGAGCCTCTGAAACTGCGGCGATACCACCAGCCAGACAAGGTAACCATATTTCCAGGCGGACTTTTTCTTTGTCACCACGTTGCCCATGGCAAAACCGATTATCTGCCCGTCCATCTCAGCCACCAGGCAGTATTCCGTGTCCTCGTTAAACATCGAGATGACCTCGAATTCGTCCCAGGTGCGGTAGAGAGTAGGGGTTTTGTCGGCGGTGAAGACCTGCTCGCCTAAATGAAAAACGGCGGGTATGTCATCAACCCCCATATCCCTTATCTCGATATCCGGCTTCTTGCGGCTGCCGTTTTCTTCATGGTCGGGAAGGATCGAAGGCTGGGATTTTTCACTGTTATTGCGCTGCCCTGCAACGCCACTATTGCTCATATAACCTCTGTATAGCTCACGCGGGGAAAAGCCCGGCGGCGCCACGGTAAATTAAAACTGGTAACCCATCGCCCGGGCCTTGTCATAGCACTTTTTGGCCTCGGCATCACGTTTTAGCGTTTCCAGCGCCAGACCCTTGCTGTACCACAAAGCCGGGTTATTAACATCCAGCGCCAGTGCCTTATCAAAGGCAATAATGGCCTCATCGTATCTCCTTAGTTCATGCAGCGCTTTGGCCTTATATCCCCACGCAAATGCCCCGGCGGAATTAAGCGAGATGGACTTGTCAGTTGACCTCAGCACGTCGTCATAGAGTTTGTTCTTCATCTGGGCATAGGCCAGTCTGTCCCAAATCTCCGAATTGCTTGAATCCAGCGATGCGGCCTTCACGTAGCAAGGTATTGCTTCCTTAAATTTCTCCTGCCCGGCGTAAACAAACCCCTTGTTGGCCCAGTAATTGGCTGCATTCCCGTTAATAGAAATGGCCCTGTCCAGGCTCTCTAAGGCTTTATCATATTCCCCCTTATCATTATACGACAATCCCCTGTTACTCCAGGCGTCCGCAAAGCTCGCATCAAGCTGGATTGCCTGGTCGTAACACTCGATGGCTTTGTCAAACCTCCGCATCGCGTCCAAGGATTGCCCTTTATTGAAATAGACGGCTGGATTTGAGGGGTCGAATGAAATCGCCTTGTCAAAATTCAATATTGCCTTATCGTAGGCACCCTCATTATAGAGTTTGATGCCTCTCTCATTCGTTTCAATGGCTTCCGGAGTGCTTTTATAGCCCTGGGAGCCAGGTTGGCAGCCGGCCGCTCCTAACGCCATTACGGCCAAAAGGGACAAAATCATCCACTTCTTAAACGTTTTGCCGGGAAACAGATTATTAATCATTTACATTCCTTCATATACACTAAATTAATGTTTGAGACCTTGACCAATTTGTCGTGAGAATTTTAGCACCGCCACAACTTCAAGTAAATTTTCCTCCGCCGCGACAGCTTCCTGCCCGATGCATACAATGTCATTTGACATTCAGCTTGAAGAATAAGGCAATATTCGCCCCAACGTCTAATCCATTTGTAATAAATCCCTGCCCAAGGCAAAATATACAGGTAACCACTGATATTGCCGCAAAGGCTGGTTAGAATTCCATAAGTATAAAGCAGGAGGAAGACATGAAACTTATCAAAACGGCGCTCGCCATATTATTTGTAGCCGTGCTGCTTGCCGGCTGCGCACCGGCGGCCTCACCCACCACCCCGGTAAGCCCGACAACACCGAAATCCAAGCCCGTCGTGGCTCCGGTTGTTCCTTCGGGCCCGCTCGAATTCACTAACCCGGCGCAAAGGATCAAGGTACCGGTAGGCGTCGCTTTTGTTATAAATGTGAACTCCAACCCGACAACCGGCTACACCTGGGAGGTTGGCTTTGATCAGGGCCTGCTCAAGCTGGTCAAACGGTATACTCCTTCCAGTTCCGGTTTAATAGGGGCCGGCGGCGTGGAAAGTTTCGAATTTGAGGGGATGAAGACAGGGGAGACCGAGATTTACCTGAACTATAAACGTCCATTCGAACCGAACAATCCAGCGCTTGAAACCAAGACTTTTAAAGTGACTGTAGAATAGCACCGCGGGGGCCGGCTATTTCCCGGCCGGCCGCATAATCCGGCATGGCCGGCAGTAATAAATTGGAGGTCATCATGTTAAACAGAATGGCAGGATTGTTGTGCGCAATTTTTATGGTTCTTTTGACGGTCACACCTGCCATGGCTCAGATGCCGGGGCCGGTAAACGAAACCCGCGATATGCCGGAAGGCACTTTAGCTGTAGCCACTGAGGGAGCGACCAGCATTACTGAATCATCAGCTACCCTGAACGGGTACCTCGAATCAATGGGGCCTTACAGCACGGTAACGGTCTGGTTCGAGATAGCTGACGGCCAGTCGACAAACCACCAGGTGATGAGCTCACCCGGCGTATTCAGCGCGCATGTTGCAGGGTTGGCCATGGGCACCTCTCACCAGTTCCGCGCCATGGCAGCCACAACCCTGATGGGCGGGCAAAAAGCTGAAGGCGCTTTTGTCAGCTTCACCACTCAGCATACCGTGCCGCAAGCCCCCATCGCCATTTCCACAAGTTCTGCTTCCGATGTAACCTCTAATTCCGCCGTGCTTAGGGGATATGTTTCCAGCATGGGGCCATATGACAGTGTCAGCGTCTGGTTCCAGTGGGGTACCTCCACCGGGTACGGCAGCAACACGGAGAAACAGGTAATCTATGGACCCGGCCCTTTCAGCATCCAGGTATCCGGGTTAGCCCCTAACACATCTTACTATTTTCGCGCCGCGGCCAAGCCCGAAGCGTTGGGGGTGTCCACTGTCTATGGCAACCCGGGCAACTTTTACACTTCGGGAGCGGCGGTCATTGCCGTGAGTACAGGCGCTGAGATGGGTGTAACCAATAGTACGGCCACGATCACCGGTTACCTCCAATCGCTGGGAAGCTACCGCAATGCCTCGGTCTGGTTCCAATGGGGGCCGACAGCCGCTTACGGCCAGACAACCAGTATGCAGACCATGTACGCCCCGGGCACCTTTAACTACACGCTGCAGGGGCTCAACCCGGGCACTACCTACCACTTCCGCGCCCTGGCGGTACCAACTGCTGCCGGCGGCATGACGGTACAGGGCTTTGACAGCATATTCACAACTACCTTTGCCCCGGGCCTCAAGGTCAGCACCAGCGTTGCCAGCAGCGTTGCTGCCCAGTCGGCTACCTTCAATGGGTTTTTAACCTCTATGGGGTCGAGCAATGCGGTGAACGCCTGGTTCGAATACGGCACCGATACCACTTTCGGCAGTTCCACGCCCCAGCAAACGATGGGTGCACCCGGCAATTTCAGCTACAACGTCAGCAGGCTGCAAGCGGGCGTGACCTATTATTACCGCGCGGCGGCTTTTTCCAACGGTTACAACGTTTACGGGCAATACAGCACATTTCAGACAACTTCCGCCTCGCCAGTATCCGTTTCCACCAACCCTGCCAGCAACATCAGCGCCACTGCGGCCACTTTAAATGCGTATGTGAACTCGCTGGGCAGTGTGAGGTCGGTGCAGGTGACATTCAACTTTGGCCCTACACCGCAATATGGCAACGTCACGTCGCCAACATCAGTCACCTACCCGGGGACCGTATCTTTCCAGATAACCGGGCTGACCCCAGGCGCCGATTATTACTACCAGGCAATCGCTCGGACTCCTGACAATTTTCAAGTATACGGCGCCGGCAATGTTTTCAGCACCATCTCCAATTCCAGCCTGTCCGTGTCCACATCCCCGGCATCGGCCATAACGTCATCCAGCGCCGTCCTGAACGGTTTCCTGCAGGACAGGGGGAACTCGGCCACCGTACAGGCCTGGTTTGAATACGGGACCACTTCTGATATGGGAAATACCAGCCAGATGCAGACGGTTAACGATGCCAGCACTTACTATAGCAGCGCGATCAGCGGCCTGGCGCCCGGCCTGACCTATTACTACCGCGCCGTAGCTCTCAACCCGACCGGCGGAGGCCGCTCGGTGAACGGCCCCATCAGCTCATTCGTGACGAGCGGCAGCGGGCCTGCGCCCGAACCCACTCCCGGAGTGCCGGCTTTTGTCTGGCTGATCATGGGCGGCTTCATCATCGTCATCCTCATCCTGATTATCCTGCTATCCAGCCGCCGGTAAGTATTGACAGGACGAAAGGTTAATATGGGCAAGGTATATTTTATAGACGTAACCAACCGGGACGGAGTTCAGACTGCACGGCTTAGCCTCTCCAAGCTCCAGAAGACCATGATAAACATGTACCTCAATGAGTTTGGGGTTTTCCAGTCCGAGTTCGGCTTCCCCACCACCAATCACGAGACTAACTACCTGCGCGCCAACCTGGAATTGGCGAGTAAAGGCGTCCTGCGCCCCATCCGCCTGAGCGGCTGGATCAGGGCTACCGCCGAAGATGTTGAAAAAACCTTCGAAATGGTGCCCGAGATAGAGTACCTTAACCTGTCTATCTCTACTTCCCAGCAGATGATACAGGGAAAATTCAAGGGCCGGAAGTCACGCGTGGACATACTTGAGCAGATGGTCGAGGCGGTGACAGCCGCCCGCAAACTCGGCGCCAGGGCTATCGGGGTAAACGCGGAGGACGCGTCCCGCACCGATGTTGATTTCATTATCGATTTTGCCGGCGCAGCCAAAGAGGCCGGGGCCGACAGGTTCCGCTATTGCGATACGCTGGGCTATGACGACCCCTTCAGCATCTATGACACGATAACCAGGATAACCACTGCTACGGAGATGCCGGTGGAGATACATTGTCATGGCGACCTGGGCATGGCGGTAGCCAATTCCATCGCCGGCGCCAAGGCAGCCGTCGACACCGGGCAGGATGCCTATATCAATACCACGCTTAACGGAATAGGTGAGAGGGCCGGCAATGCCGACCTGCTTTCCTGCGTGCTGGCGCTGCTTAAATCCAGGGGATTCGCCAATAAGTACAAACTGGGCAGGCCGGTGAAGCTCAATAGCGCCTACAAGCTGGCCAAGTATGCCAGCCTGGCCTTCGGTGTGCCGATACCCATCAGCCAGCCCGGAGTGGGTGAAAACGCCTTTGCCCACGCCTCGGGAATCCACGCCGATGGCGTACTCAAGGATCCCGAAAATTACGAACTCTATAATTTCGAGGAATTAGGCAGGGGCGAACCAGAGTTGGTGGAAACCGGCCGCCTGATTTGTTCCGGGGAATACACCGGCATCTCCGGGTTCAGTCACATCATGGGCAAGATGGAGGTCTCCTTCTCCAATGCCAGTGAAGCGAGGAAGATACTGGAACTGGTACGCTATGCCAACGTGGAAGCTCAGACGCCGCTGACGGAAGACGAACTACAGTTTATCGCCAAATACCCCGAGATAACCAGGAAGCTGCTGACATTGACGCCGCCGGCCTGATTTAACCGGTGCCGGGGCGTACCTTCAGGCGCGCCCGTCATCTTCCTTTTACAGCTTCTTGCCGCATTTCTTGCAGAAATCAGCATCCACGTCAACCGGGTTGCCGCATTTAGGGCAGAAATTAGGCTTGTCCTTCGCCTCTGCCCCGGGCAACGCCTTTTCGGGCGCAGCGCTCACAGCGGGCATCGCCTTGACAGGTTCCGCGGGAACTGCTTTAACAGCGGTAGTGGTCGCATCCGGAGGCGGTGGGGATGCAGCGCCCGCAGGTTCCACAGTTCCTGCAGCACCCCGTTTGCGGCTGCGCAGACCGAAAAAGACGGCCGCAGCGATGGCCAGCAGAGTCACTACTATCCAAAATATCGGCCAGAACCAATTCTCCTGCCACTCAATTTCCTGGGTATAGGGGCCTGTCATATTGTGGCTGCCCGCGGCATTCACCGGCTCATATGCTCCACCGAGTACGCCAAAAAAGTTGGGGAAGGGAAGTGGTTGGAGGGCCAGTTTCCACGTGGCATTGCTACCTGCGCGCTCCCAGGATTTCTCAAGGACGGCCGGGAAATCGGATTTCAGGATCAGTTCATAGTAAGTGTCGTAGAGGGCTGTGGCTTTCCCGGCGCTGCTTACGGTAAACGACAGGTCACGGTTAGGATTTGTGCTGCCGTCCGGCAGCATCCACTCCCTGAAAATATATTTTGTGCCTGGCTGGCTGATTGATTGAACAGGGCTTGGGGCATTACTAATGAAACCGGCGCCGGGGGCATAATAGCCTGTGCCAGGCGGCTGAGAGACTCCGGCGGGGTCGCTGCCCGTATCTATCCATATTTCAGAAACATAATCGAAAAAGGCGCTGTTATCTATGTCGGACACCCATTTCTGATTTGACCCTATGCACGAATACCTGGTCCTGGGGGCTGGCCCCTGTACGGTTTGATCAACGACCACTAAATGACTTTCGCACGGTACAGATGCAAAGGTTTCATATCCGTTCCCCGCAAGTGCGGCCTGCAGTGCACCGTCGATTACCACATTTGTCGTGCCATAAGCAAGGCCGGGGCCGATATTAACTGTGAAATCGCAACCGGTAGTGGTGTAAGTGGTGACCATACCATAGTAATTGGCCCAGCAATCGACAGGAAGGTAGAGGGGGGCAGTGACGGCAGCGCAGCAGCCCGGGCCGCCGCAGGCCGCATTATCGGCACAGGTAACCGTGACGGTCCAGAGACCGCACGTGCCCGGGGCGGGGACGCCTGAGACAATACCGGTGCCGGGATCCAGGTTCAGTCCAGGAGGCAACCCGGCTGCGCTCCAGATATATACTCCCGTACCGCCGGTAACGCTCAGCGCTATGGCGTATGGCACATTCTCCCAAGCCGCCGGGTAAATTGCCGGGATTATCGAGATACAGGGCGCCTGAGGAGCGACATTCAGCACAATATTGTAATGATTGGTGGAATTATGCCAGGGAAGAAATCCGGGGCAATTGGAATCCAGCGGGCCCGGGAAAGCATAATGCTGAGTCGCCCAAACTTCGAAGGCATATGGTCCGGGGGCAGTCCCATTGTCGACACAACCTGAAAGCACCCCGGTAACAGGATCAATATTCACCCATGCGGGATTCCCCCATCCCCAAAAATAGACAAAATCCCCCAACGGTATATTAGGACAGGCCTCACCTGCAAAGGAAAAGGCATGATCTATACTAAAGGGCTGGCATTCTGTCACATTGTCCACAGGAAAATTGAAGGGGGCGACAACGTCAAAGACAGCGTGCACGGGCGCAGCGGTCAGTGTTATCCCTCCCAGGGCCAAAGTCAAAGAAACAATAGCTCCCAGGCAGAGCCTGAAAAAGCCCGCTGCCCGCCGGCCCTTCCCCAAATTCGATGTCCTCATTTCGCTACCTCCATATTTACTCCAACTTAAAGGATCCATTTTCCTCTCACCCTGCTATATTGGAACCATCACTTGAGGGGATAGCGTGTGGGCGGGGCGATGGGGGGAGTATAGACGGTGCAGGCTTTCTGTGCTTCGGCCTGGGTAGTGTAACAGCCACGGCCAGGCGTTTTGGACTGGTAAACCTGGCCATTGCTGCAGCACCAATAAGTCACCGTCGGCGTACAAGCCCGCTGCGCTTCTGTCGGGCTGGTGTAACAGCCGGCGCCGGGTGTTCTGGACTGGTAAACCTGCCCGTTGCTGCAGCAATAGTACGTTACCGGCGGCACGCAAACCCGCTGCGCCTCGGTCACCGAGGAGTACCACTTGCCGCCCATCTGGGCGCACTGCGTCGATGTAGTCTGGGAAACATTGTAATTCACGCAGCACCCGCCCAATGTCTGACAACGTTCGCTGGCCTGGGCCTGGGTGGCGTAGCATGTGCCCCCCATGTTAGCACAAGAGACCGTTGTAGTCTGGCCGTATCTTCCGTTTGTACAACACCAACACGTTAGCGGCACCGCGCAGGCCCTGGTTGCTTCCGCCTGGGTCGCGTACCAGGTGGCCCCCGCCTGGGCAGCCTGCGCTGAGATCCCCTGATACACCTGGCCACCACTACAATACCAGCCTAACGGCTGGCAGCGTTCGACCGCCTGGGCCTGGGTGGAATAACATGTGCCACCCATCTTAACGCAGGCATCAGAAGTAGTCTGGCCGTACCTGCCATTTGTGCAGCACCAGCATTCTGCCGACTCGCAAGCTTTGATTGCTTCCGCCTCGGTAGCATACCAGTAGCCTCCCGCCGCGGCTAGGGACTGGACACACTGGGACTGGGTGGATGCAGTGACCTGGCCGTTCCGGCAGCACCAGCCTGATGAACTACAGGCCGCGGCAGCTTCCGCCTCGGTAGCATACCAGTCGCCTGCCGATTCTTTACACTGAAGCTGTGTGGCCGGGGTGATCTTGCCATCCTTGCAACACCAACCCTCCGGTTCACCGTAGCAATACCAGTATTGTTGCTTATCGGGCGAGTAGTAACAGGGCTGATCCAAACATTTCTGGGCAAGCCCTTTGTCTGCAGCCTCCTCCGGTTTCAGGCAGGCGTAGCAGCCGCTGGGACATTTGGCAAACTGGTGGGGCCAGGGAGCTAATGTGCTCAATGCAATTGAGGCAGCCGGCACGAGAGTCTGGGGCCCCAGCTTACTCTCTTTCTTTTTGGCAGTTGCGATATCAGACACAGGCGGGATCAGGGAACCAGCTTTCGGCTGACGCTTTGTTTCAAAGGATAGTGTAAGCGTTTTCTTTTGTTCGCCACCCGCGTTTCTGGCTATCAAAATAGCTTCGAATGTATCGCCGGTCCCCGACCGGATCTGGTAGGTCGTCCTGCCGGTGACCTGCCCTTTGCTCGTTGTAGCAGAAGGGCCGCTATACTCGTTGATGATCTCACCTGCCTCAACCACCTGTATTTTCGTGGCATCATACACCTCAAACATGTATACCGCATGGCCGCCGTCCGG
>JBFYUA010000049.1:0-12225 GCA_041300305.1 Dehalococcoidia bacterium
GCCTCCACGGCGCCTGCCAGGAACCCCTGCGGGGAAGTAACCGTGCCCTGCTTTATCTCTTCTATATTCTCTTTCATAAGGTCAAGAATATAGCACTTTTTGGCTGGGACTGCTATTTTTACGCTTATAAATCCCGATGCCAACAAAACAGTAACAAAGGGAGATTAAAAATGGTAGACTGTAGTAACAGGAAACGTTGATGAAAACCACTCACAATATTATAACTGGTGATAGTAGACAAATGAACCTTGTAACGAATACATCAGTTCATCTTGTCATCACTTCACCACCCTACTGGCAATTAAAAGACTATGGAACTGCAAGTCAAATCGGTTTTCACGAAAGCTATGAAAGTTATATCAATAATTTAAACCTCGTTTGGAATGAATGCTATCGGGTCTTACATCCCGGATGCAGACTCTGCATAAACATCGGAGACCAGTTTGCCCGTTCGGTTTATTACGGAAGGTACAAGGTAATCCCGATTAGAACTGAAATAATAAAATTTTGCGAAACCATAGGCTTTGATTATATGGGAGCAGTTATTTGGCAGAAAGTCACTACGACAAATACAACGGGTGGCGCTACTATCATGGGTAGTGACCTCACCCCCGTGAAATAGTCCATTGTATAATTAGGGTCTTCCGGTTAATAAGAAGGAGGACTCGACATGACCCATCGCAAGAGGTACACGGAAGAACAGATCATCAGTATTTTGAAGGAGGCAGAAGCTGGAGCCAGGGTAGTAGACCTCTGTCGTAAATATGGTATGAGCGATGTGAGTTTCTACAAGTGGAAAGCTAAATATTCAGGCCTTACTGTAAGTGAGTTGAAACGGCTGAAAGCCCTTGAAGATGAAAACAGGCGTTTAAAACAGATAGTGGCAGACCAGGCACTGGATAATCGGGTACTCAAGGACCTTCTCTCAAAAAACTTCTAAAGCCCGAAGCCAAACGTACAGCGGCAACATATGCCGCAGAGTCCTTCGGGCTGAGCATAAGGAGAGCATGCGATTTAACGGGTCTGTGGCGGGCAACATATCGTTACCGGCTGAAAATTGCTGATGACGAAGCTGTCAGGCTGAGATTGAAAGAGTTGGCAGAGCAGAGACGGCGCTTTGGATGCCACAGATTGCACGTTATTTTGAAGAGAGAAGGGCTTGTTATCAATCATAAGAGGACGGAAAGGATTTACAGGGAAGAAGGCTTATCGCTGCGGTTAAAGAAGCGCAAGAAAAAGGTCGCTATGCTCAGGGTGAAATTGCCAGAGCCTGAGCGCATAAATCAACGCTGGTCAATGGATTTTATTTCTGACAGTCTTTGTACCGGGCGACGGTACAGGGCTTTAAATATAGTGGATGATTTTTCAAGGGAATGCCTGGCTATTGAGGTTGATACTTCAATCGGCGGAGCAAGAGTCGTCAATATACTGGAGCGCCTTTTGGAACTTCGAGGATTACCTGGGGTTATTACCCTGGACAATGGACCTGAATTTACGGGCAAAGCCCTGGATGAATGGGCATATAAGACAGGGGTGAAATTGAATTTCATAAGGCCGGGGAAGCCAGTGGAGAATGCTTATATTGAGAGCTTCAATGGCAAGCTACGGGATGAATGTTTAAATCAAAATTGGTTTGTTACTTTGAAAGACGCAAGGGAAGCCACGGAAGCGTGGAGAATAGATTATAATGAATTCAGGCCGCATAGATCATTGGGCGATTTAAGCCCATTACAATACGTTCACAAAACCGAGAAAACCTTAGTATGCACTGGACTATAACATGGGGTAAGGTCATCTCATCCGAGAATGCCAGCCAGTGACGATTCAGGAATGGGAACGATGGTATTTCGAAAACGCTTTCACCGACTCCAAAACGCCCACTAAAATCACCTCGGAAATCCTGCGAGAACTCGGCGAACGGCTTTATACAAAAATAACTGAAGTGGTTATTCCTGAATGGCAAGAGGCCTTTAGCCAGCTAACTCTTCAGGATTGCCTGGATTATATTTATAACCTGACAATCAACAGGACTTTCGATGGTTTTGTTCGCGAAAAATCGGTTGTCAATGATGGGCTATCCAAAATATTTCCAGATACCATTTTTGAAGAATCCGACACTGAACTGGATCATGCCGGAGACATAGATTACATAGCCAGAATAGGCAATAAGGCACTTGGCATTCAAATAAAACCCGTGACGGCCAAAGCGAATTTCGGCAATTATTCACCTACTGAAAGGATGAAATCCAGTTTTGCCGACTTTAAAGAAAAATACGGCGGTAGAGTATTCATTGTCTTCAGTTTGGATGGAGAAATCGGCAATAAAGAAGTCATAGTGCAAATTAAAAAGGAAATCGATAGATTAAAAAAGGCAAAATGAATGCCAATGGGCAAATTTAATCTGCATTAACTATTGCTGACAACGTCTTCATTACTCTGTCCCGGGTCATGTTCCTCTCCGTAGTTAATTTTTATGGGAACGGTGACCATGTAGGGAACATAATCGGGGTACAGCCGGCGCAGGTCCCAGATGGTTATGCCGCGCTTCACATGTTGCCGCATCGGCGCTTTTAAGTCAGGCCCGACAATCTCAGCGGGCGGCAACCAGCCATAAGCCTTTTCATAGGCAGTGCGCAATTTTATAAAGGTACTATTTATCACGTCAGGACCCGGTTTTTGCAGAACAAATTTCTTCCTTATCAACCCCATGCCTTTCTCCGCCTGCCTGCACAGGACCAGGTCATCCGCGTTCTCAGAGGCTTTAAGCTTGCCGGGAATTTTTTCCTCGTCCATTTTGTCATCCAGTACGGCAGCTTCATAATCACCGGTAATGGCCATAACGCTGGTAAGTCCGGGCATGCGGGTAGCGGATACCCTGCCCAGCAGTCCGGCAATTTGGGCATAAGAACGGGCCCTTTGCATACGCGAATAACGTCCTATTAACTCAACCTCGTCGATCAGCAACACCCAACCCGAGTACCCGGCGGCAATCATCAGACGGGAAGCAAAATGAAATCGTTGCCGGGCAAGCTCTTTAGCCGTAATTTTCTCTAACTTGTAAGCAGCCGGCTCCACGGCCCTTCTTAACCAGCTTTTTAATTCGGAAAGGCCGAGTTTGTCGCCGGACCAGAACCTGATGATACGATCCCGTATCTCTTCATCGCCTTTCAAGTATTGATATAGATACAAGGTGGCTGCAAACCAGCTACATATCTCTATGCCCGGCTGGTTTAACCATCTGGAGAATTCCTCATAACCCGGGTCCTGGAATTTGAGGCTATTGGCAATTTCCGTGAGGGCAAAACCGGTTTTACCCGGCGCAACGGCGGATCTGACCGCTGCCTGGTATAACCTGGACTTATCGTATAACGGCGTTTCTTTACTGATAACAAATTTGCTGCAAACGAAATTCCGTTCCAGGGCCAAATGCTGCATATACTCTAATAAGTGAGATTTACCCGAGCCGAAATCACCGGCTATTAACATGCCGGGTGATTGCAACCCGGACAGGAAATTCGCCGGGACGGCTTCGAGTTGCTTGATAAAAACGCCCTCGAGCCTGTCCTGGGAACAGCCCATGATGCGGACAACGTCCCGATTCGGCACACCTGCCCGCATGGCTTCAATAGTCCGCCGGTTCTGAATTTGTTCACTTACTTCCATTGTTTTCTCCCTTCCATAAATCGATGGCGCCACGTCAAATGGAGGCGACACGTACCAGGGACGACAACGGGTTCGCGCGCACCCGGTCATATACTTCGTCCCAGATTCTCAGCTTCAAAGCATCGTAAGCATTGACGCCGCGTTTCAGGTTATCCGGATCCAGGAACTCGTTGGGGGCGATAACCAGGATGAATAAATATTTTGACTCGTCAGCGCCATCTATGAATTGCCTCAGCACCTCGTAACAATCCAGGGCGGCAGCGGCGCTGTAGTAAAATGTCCCGTCAGGCTCAGCGGGTCGCCTGTCCTGGAGATACCTGGCAATATCCAGCGTGACGATCAACCCGTTAGAGCCAGTGACCCTCAGCCAATGCGCCAATGAAAAGAGCATGTGCCGCGCGCTATGCCGGCCTATTTTTTGGAATATGATGGCCGGCCTGAGAGCGGAAACGGGCACCTTTTCACCTTTGAGCCAGCTCTTTATTACGCCGCACAGATCACTGCCGATGGACCCCGCATCAATTTGATGCTGACACAGGCGCAGCATGGCAATCCTGAACTCCTGGGTCATCTCATAATCCCGGTATAAGTGCCGGGTAAGAAGCTCATTGATAAGGGGAAGCATCTCGCGCACGTCCCGGCCATTCAGTTCAGCGATTTTTTCGATATTGAAATCAATTTTTGATGACGGCAGTTGATACTTGTCAACGAGCAGCCGCTGAACGTATTGATACGCGAGGTTGTCCCAGTCAATTTGCCGCGCCACAGCAAAGAATAAATGGTCCACCTTATGGATTTGCGCGTTTGCGGCATCCACGAAAACATATTGAAAACCTTCTTCCGCTGCCATTTTACCGCACCCGGCGGCCAGTTGCGGTGTTTCAACGCCATCGGTGGGCACAATGAATTTAACTGCAGAGCCGCCTTTGCTGATAAAATCCTGCAAATATTCCTTCCGGATCCGGGGCAGCCAATCATCGAGTTTAATAGTGGTGGTCATAAGTAAACCTCCTTATTGTGCGGCAGTAAAGGAGACGGCGTAATATTTGCGCTCCTCTCCCCGTTCATCAATGATGCTGATTACCCTGCCCGCTTTGGTCCCGGTGCTTGCAGCGAAACGTATTTCCGCGCCTGATTTGGTGGCCGTGACGTTGCTTGAATCAAGCAAATAAATGTCGCGGGCAAATTCCTGCCTGGAGTAATCCCTGGATTGGCCCGGGAGCATGGTAAATAGCTCATATATATCCAGAAGCGGAATGGCCCGGCCTGTTTCCGGCAGGCCCTTAGCCTTGAGCCTGACTACTTTATGATAAGCTGCATAGAGGGCCTCGATAAAGGCGCCGGCATTAAAACGCACCGGGCGTTTCTGCAGTTCTTTAAGACGGCTGATGAGGAATGATGGACGTATTCTCCTTTCAACCGCCTTGCCTACCATTACGGCGCGCTCACCCGGGAGAACACGGATAAAGGTCGGGTAGCAGTACAGCCTGTCGTCCCTATCATATAAGCTGAGCCCCTTGTCCCGGGCGACGTTTAATAACTCCTTGCTGTAGCTCCCAGCGGCCAGGTATTCCTGCTCATCAAAGTCCCATTTTGATTTGAGGGCGATTACCTGTTGCCGCAGGACTGACTCTGCTTTTTCCACCAGGTCCGCTGCGCTGACCAAATCCTTGAGTTTTCCCTGCCTGGCGGCAGTCAACAGTTTCTTTAGCGCAGAATTAACGGCAGCGTTGGATTTGATTGTGCCGATGACATCTTCCTCGACCTTGCCGAGGGCTTTTTCAAGTGTCACCCCTGTTGGTTCTTCCATGATTCACCTCTATTTGTATTTTCTCTGTTACTCACTTACCTCTCTCTGATGAGCCCGTTTTATGACTGTATGAGCCGTTTATGAGCCGTTATAAGCCTTTGGAAAAGCTGACAGTGCGCTGTTGGCCAAAGCTAAATGCGCCATTAATGCGCCATTCGCCGAAGCTAAATGCGCCATTAGTGCGCCATTACTGCGCCATTCATTTTTCAGCATATTTCATTACGTCAAGAACATAATAGACTGCTTTGCCGGCAGGGCCCTCCTTTTTAAGCAGACCCTTGTCTACCAGGACAGCAAGGTCTCGTTTAGCGGTATAAACAGGCACACCGATGAACCTCCGGTATTCCGAATTCGTGATCCTGCCCGCACTACTTAGATATTGCATGGCCTGAATCTGTCTTTCATTTAATCCAAGTTTATTCCATAGCTCATCTCTATATATCCGCGTGCTAAAGGATATCTCAAACCATCCTTTGCCGGATTCAAACTCCGGTTCAGGCAGTCCATTTTCACGGCAGACTTCGATCATGCGTGTGGTGCCCGTACCCCATTTTTCGATCAAACCGCTATAGTACAGGACTTTGGCCATGAGCGGGTTGCGTGGCACAGATCTGTGCCCCTTGACCTTTAATTCGTCCACTGTCATGCCAGCAGGCAGTTCGCCGGGATTGGAAATAATGATCCTGTTATCATGCACACGCACCATGATATCACCCGACGCGTCAAAGTAATCACGGTGTATAAGGGCGTTGAGCAGCGCTTCACGCAGCGCATCCAAGGGATAATCCCATATCTCTTTTCTGCGCAGGTCACGGCTGGCATCCCTGACAATATCATGGTGATTTATCTCCAGGCGCACCTTTAAATAGAAACTCAGCAGCTCCATGGTCTTGTTGAGCAACCGGAACAGGTTACCCGTGAGCAATTTGTCATCAGCTATGACGCCACCTTCACGGAAACGCCCTATATGTACCTGGGCGCTAACAAAGTGGCGCTGCGGATTCTTTCCGAATAGCATCAGCGCGCCACGCGTCGGTTTTCCATCATGCAATAGCTCCAGCTTCTCAAAGATGCGGCTAACGGCTTCATTTTGATTAAGGTGCGGCAGACGGGGCCTGGCGTTATTGATGAACTCATTTATGGTTTCCAAATCAAACTCGTCCCAGTTAAAGGCGCCTTCAATACTATCCCAGGTTATGCCCATTTTAGTGAGAAACAACCTTCCCAGCTCATCAGCGTTCATCTCCCTAGTGGTGCCGGCAACCCTTTTGAAATAGCGCCCGTGATAAGCAATGGGCAGCCCCGAGGGCATAACCGCAATCACTACTACGTTGCAGTTGTTTACACAAATTTGCTCTACTGAGGGTTGTATTTTAACCAGATCGGATATCTTGCTCGCCAGCGCATTTAGTTCAGCGTCCTTTCCGTTCCAACCCCTTAAATCGCCATCATTGGTTACACCGATAAGCAGGCGTCCACCCTGCTGATTAGCGAAGGCAGAAAGGGTTTCCAGCGCAGTGTCAGTCCACCGCTCTTTGAATTCGAGCGTTTCGCTTTCCCCGGCCTTAATTAATTGCGCTAATGCCTTTTTATTCATCGTTTAGATAACCTTTCGATTACGGCTTTACTGTGAAGAAATTTCGAACATGCTGACGTTATGCCATGAGATTGCTTCGTCGCCTGCGGACTCCTCGCAAAGACATTTTTGGGGCGGCTCCCCGCAATGACATTTTTGGGCGGCTCCTCGTAATGACATGTTTGGGCGGCTCCTCGTGATGACAGTACCAATTGCCTTCCTGACACGCTGAGTCGCATATGAAAAATTATAACAGCACCCAATGGCCTTTTCAATGAGGTTTTACTTTGAGTCCCCCTGCCCGTCTCCTGCCTTTTTCTTCAATTCATACAATTTATTGATGGCCTCGATGGGCGACATGGCGTCGATGTCCAGTTGCTTAAGTTCAGCCTCGATACCGGAAGACCGGCCGAATATGGATAGCTGCAAGGATTGCGGATCGACGTGCGCCTTACCCACCCCGTTCTTGCGCGCGGGTTGATCCTCTTCAAGCCTGCGCAATATCTCCTCCGCGCGGTGAATGACGGCCCTGGGCAGGCCTGCTAATTGCGCCACGTGTATACCGTAGCTGCGGTCGGCCCCGCCGGGAACTACCTTGCGCAGGAAAATCACCTTCCCCTTCTCTTCACTGACAGCCATATTATAATTTTTCACATGCGGCAGCGCTCCCGCCAGCTCAACCAGTTCATGGTAATGCGTGGCGAAAAGTGTCTTCGACCTTAACCTGGTATGGTTGTGGATGTACTCGATGACCGCCCAGGCGATGGAAAGGCCGTCGTAGGTGCTTGTTCCCCGGCCGACCTCGTCAAGTATCAGCAAAGACTTCGAAGTAGCATTGTTGAGTATGTTGGCCACCTCGATCATCTCTACCATGAAAGTGGACTGCCCGGCGGCGATGTCCTCCTGGGCGCCGATACGTGTAAATATCCTGTCGACAATGCCTATGACCGCCTCATCGGCCGGCACGAAGCTGCCTACCTGGGCCAGCAGCACTATCAGGGCAACCTGCTTGAGGTAAGTGGACTTGCCCGCCATGTTGGGTCCGGTCAGCACGATCAGTTGGCCGTCGCTTCCGGCCAGGGCGGTGTCATTGGGAATAAAGGCGCCCGGACCCAGGGCCTTCTCCACCACCGGGTGCCTTCCCCCCTTGATGCTGACTGCATCGCCGCCGTTTAACTGCGGCCTCACGTATCCATGGCGCGCGGCGGTCTCGGCCAGGCTGGAGAACACGTCCACCTGCGCCAGCACGCCCGCCGAGCACAGTATCTGCTCGCCCGAATCCGCTATCTGACTGCAGGCCCGGACGAAGAGCGATTTCTCAAGTTCCACTACCCTCTCCTGGGCATTGAGTATCATTGACTCATATTCTTTCAATTGCGGCGTGTAGTAACGCTCACCGTTGGCCAGCGTTTGCCTGCGTATATAATCGGCTGGCACGGCCGCCAGGTGGGACTGCGAAATCTCGATGTAGTAGCCAAAGACACGGTTGTAGCCCAGCTTGAGGGACCTGATGCCGGTGCGCTCGCGCTCCGATTTCTCCAGGCCGGCTAAAAACTGCTTTGCATCGGAGGCCATCGCCCTTATTTTATCCAGCTCTTCGGAAAAGCCCTTCCTGATGACCCCCCCTCGCTCAAAGGTGGCGGCCGGCTCATCGGCAATAGCAGCAGCGATAAGCTCAACCACGGCGGGACAGGGCTTCAGGCCATCTGTCACCAATGCCGGGGCATGGTTATCGGCCAGGAGAAGCAGGACGGAAGCTGATTTCTCCAGACCAACTTTGAGGGCCACAAGCTCGCGTGGAATAGCATTGCCGCTCCTGACGCGGTTGATGATGCGCTCCATATCGGGCATATCGGCCAGCAGCGCAATAGTTGAGCCGCGCAGCATGGCATCTTTGAAGAACCACTCCACCGCCTGCTGCCGCTCCGTCAGCGCCAGCAGGTCAAGCAGCGGCTGGCCCAAGTACCTCTTGAGCAGGCGTCCGCCCATGGACGTTTTGGTGATATCTACGGCGGAGAGCAGCGACCCCTGCGCCGTGCCCCAGCGCAGGCTGCTGTACAATTCGAGGTTGCGCGTAGTATGGGTATCCAGCGTCATGAAGGACTGTATCGAATAGGTGGACAGCCGGGTGAGCAACCCCAGTGCGGCCTTCTGGTTCTCACGCAGGTAGGCGATTATGGCGCCCGCCGCGCTCACCGCCAGCGGCAGGCTCTCACAGCCGTAACCCTCCAGCGACGCCGTGGAGAAATGCTCCAGCAGCGACTGCCGCGCGGCGCCGTGCTCAAAGAAATAATGCTCAAGCTGCGTGGAATTGCGGCAGTTTTCCACCTCGCTGTAGCCGCTCGTCTTAGGGACAATCACTTCAGCCGGGTTTAAGCGGCCTATTTCGTCGGCGGCCTGCTCCCGGGGGACCTGCGTAACCGCAAACTCGCCGGTGGTGATATCGGCATAGGCAATGCCAGCCTTCCCCTTGTGGATGAACAGGCTGACCAGGTAGTTATTGCTTTTCTCGGCCAGCAACCCGGGTTCGATCAGTGTGCCTGGCGTTACCACGCGGACCACATCGCGCTCCACCAGTCCTTTGCCGGGCGGGGTCAACTGCTCGCAGATGGCCACTTTGTAGCCCCGGCTTATCAGCCTGGCCAGGTAATTCTCCACGGCGTGGTAGGGTATGCCGGCCAGCGGGACCTTCAGCCCTTTGCCCATCTCCCGCGAAGTTAAGACGATCTCAAGCTCCCGGGAGGTAATGCGTGCATCTTCATCAAAGGTCTCATAAAAATCGCCCAGGCGGAAAAAGACGATGGCGTCGGGGTATTTGTGCTTGATGCGCAGGTACTGCGCCCGCAGCGGGGTGTCAGACATCTTTAAAACACCTGCGGGATAGATTGCCGCGGCCGTCGCGGAGGGACAGATTGCCGCGTCGCCTGCGGGCTCCTCGCAATGACGAGAGTAAAAAGGGGCGGCCTCGCAATGACGTTTTTGGGCGTATGGGTACGTACGGGATAGACTGCCGCGTCGCCTGCGGGCTCCTCGCAATGACATTTTTGGTGATGCGGCTCACCGCAATGACGAGAGTAAGGCCTTCTATTTTATCACCTGCCAGCTATAATTAAAGGAAACCTCACGGCCCGGGTCTATCCTCAGCGGCAACAGTATTACCACGCAGCTGCACTGGTAGATTCTTTCCACCCCTCGCTCGGAATTGGATACGCATTCCACGGGGAAGCGCCAGAGGGTCAGGGGACGGTCCAGCCTCAGTGCAAGCTCGATTCCGAGGCTGCGGTTGCCCATGATAAGCTCGGCCGCATCACTTATCTCACCACGCGAGTCGAGGTGGGCATCCCCGATGTCTCTGCCTTCCACCCGGTAGTAGGCCGCCGGGTTATGTCCACCGCCCAACAGGTTGATGTTCCACTCACCGGCAATGACAGTGTCCACCGGCGCCTCACTTTCATTGATGAACCTGTAGCCGATATGCAGGCTGCCCGGGCTTTGACCCAGGGTAACGGTTTTTTCCAGCGCCAGTACGGCCCTGGTGTGCCCGACCTGCACAATACCCCGCCTCTTCAACAGCACGCTTATAGTATTGCCATTAGAATTAACCGCAAATTCGTAGGGCCGCCCGGCGAAGTCTCCGGCATCGGTAAAACTGTTCCGGCTGTAATCCTCGAGCGCCACATGTTTATCTAAAAGGCGATCGATTAAGCTGGAGCGCGGCAAATCGTCGTAAATGAGCCAATCCGCGATATCGGCATCCTTGACCCGGATGGCCTCATGTATGCTGATGACCCTGGCTTGAGTTTTGGGGGCGGGATGGATTGCCGCGTCGCCTGCGGGCTCCTCGCAATGACGAGAGTTAAAAGGGGCGTCCTCGCCATGACTTTTTTGGTGATGCTCGACCGCAAGCTCTTTATGGTAGGCTTCGGGCCTGCGGGACAAGGCGCTCAGCAGGTTATAGGCGTGGCAGCGCAGGTCCCACTCAAAAATCGTGCCGCCCTCGGCCGGCGACAGGTAGATGTTAAATTCCTCGCCCTCAACCAGCAATTCTTCATTGCCGTCACCGTCGAAGTCAACCTGCTGCCACCGGTAGCCCCGCACTCCGCCGGACAGCACGGCATCGGCGTAGTTCTCTGCCTTTACCAGGTTGGCATAAGCCTCCGCGCGGATATCGGTAAGGTAGATACCTCCGAAAACGCCGTGCCAGTAAGGGCAGTTGCACTGCGCCTTCCACAGGTAATCCAGCCCGGTATCGGCATCCTGTGCCTCACGCGCCCGGTGAACCTTGCCGCTGACGCTGAGCATCTTCTTGTGCATGCGGTTTACCTCGGGGTACTTGACCAGAAAGTTGCGCCAGAACCCGGCATACAGGTAGCGCAATATCCCGTTCTGCTTCTCATCGTCCAGCCGGTGTTTGAGCACCGAGTATTCATGCGATTTGTCTGCCGGCAGCGACCACTCCAGCATCTCGTCGTAGGAGGCGCAGGGAAGATAGACGCGGCCTGCCGGCCGTTGCTGTTCTATATAGTCGCCCAACCTGATGGTGGACAGCCACTCTGCATTCTCCTCTATGGTCGTAAAGAAGCGCTCGACCCACTGCTCCTCCCAGCAGAGCACGGAGGTCTGCGGCCAGACCCCGAATTTCTCGCCGTCATCGCCCAGCACAGCTATCCGGTCAGCGCTCTCAGTGGCGTTGACTTTTAAATAGGCCATAACTTCTTCCACGTTGTGCCAGGGTATGGCGTAGCGCAAATACTTGCTGATAGGGAATATCTTGAGGCTGCGGCCCTGCTCCTCGGTGTTGAAATAGCCGAAAAGCTCCCCCTCGTCCCTACCCGCCATCTTAAAGGCTGTATCATCCACCAGGGTCCAACTGATGCCGGCATCAGCCAGGGGTTTAGCCAGGTACGGCTCCCAGACACGTTCGGCCAGCCAGAGGCCGCGCGGCGGGCGGCCGAACTCCCGGCAGATATATCCGCTCATCTTGCCTATCTGTCCCAGTTTGTCCGCGTCAGGTATCATGGGCAAAATCGGCTCGTAGTAGCCCCCGCCCAGCATCTCCACCTGCTCCCTGGAAATCAACCGGCTCAGCAGCTTAAAAAACTCCGGGTGCGCTGAGGAGAGCCAGTCAAACAGGCAGCCGCTGTAATGCAACGCTACGCTGATAGAGGGATGCCGC
>JBFYUA010000052.1:0-6946 GCA_041300305.1 Dehalococcoidia bacterium
TTGTCGCCGGTGTCTAATTTCCTTTTGAATTCGACAGTTGTATACCCGTTGTCGAATTTACCGGCCGAAGCCAGTATATCATAGGCGCCGCCCGACTGGATATCCGGCGGATGCGGGCCGATTTCCACCGCACAGAACATATCTTCTATGGTCAAATTGCCGTCTTTTACAAAGCCCTCGATGATATCGGCATTTTTCATGGCTGTCTCGGCGCCGAAGCCGACAGCCACCCAACCGGCTGTTTTGGCCTTCATACCAACATATACATAATTGCTGTCGTTTGACAAGGCAATGCTGAAATTGCCATAGGTTTTGCTCTGCTGGTATTCATCTGCCGAGATAACTCCATCGGCAGCCCAATTTATTGCGGCGCCCGGGGTCACCACCGGCGACGCGGGAGGATTTGATGGCGGAGCGGCAGGCGGCGCAGCAGCCGGCGGTACTACTGTTGCAGGAGTTTGCGCCTGTGGAGAAGGCTGGCAGGCCGGCAGCAGGCTAATCGCCAAAACGCATAACAGCAAGCTGGCGGGAATTGATCTGCCCCTGTTAATAAATGTGTGCATGCGTCCCCCTTATTTCACGCGGGATTCGGTGCCTGGCCAGTTGATATTTTTAAGGAAAGCTTCAATGTAATCCGCGCGTTTCAGCCCGTAATCGGTCAGGAAGGCGTGTTCGAAAACATCCAGGACAAGCAGAGGCTGGCAGCCGGCGGGATGGCCGGTGTCGTGCTCGTTTATCCACTGGTTGAAGAGCTTGCCGCCCACGGTATCCTGGTAAAGTATCACCCAGCCGATACCGCGCATGGTGGCCGTGGCTTTGAAGTCCTGCAGCCAGGCATCGTAGCTGCCGAAGTTGGCGGCGATGAGTTTCCCCAGCTTGCCGTCCGCATTCAATGCTGCCTTTGCGCCGAGGTTTTCAAAATAATACTCGTGCAGGCGCATGCCGTTAAATTCCCAGCCAAACCTGCGCTTCATCTCGGCGAATTCCGGCGCGGCGCCCTTACCGTCCTTGAGCATGGCCGCCATGGTATCCATCGCCTTATTGGTATTGGTTACATAACCCTTGTAAAGTGTGAAGTGGTTGTTCAGCAGAGTGTCGCTGAAACCTTCCATGCCTATCAATTTTCCGTAGTCTTTAGCTTCATATGCCATGTTGTCCCTCCCTTAATCTTATTCTTTTACCGTCTTTTTTAAACCGCTGAATACTTTCACGTGGTAGAGTTCGTGGTCACGGATCCTGGTGAGCAATCTCCTGAGTTTGGGATCGTCTGTCTCCGTGGCGGCCCGCTCATATACCGCGGCAACCTGCTTCTCGATTTTAATGTCGGCATTGAGCATATCAGAAGCCTTAGCGGAGCGGTCGATTTTGCCGTGTTCCATCCTGGGATGGCCGCCCTGGCTGACCATTTTTTCGGCCAGCCAGCCGAGATGCTGCATCTCATTAACCGCCTGGTCCTGCATCTCCTTCTTCATCTCCTCGCCGGGCGCAAGATAAGAATGCAGCAGGTACTGAAGCACCACCGTGTATTCATGTTCTATTCCCCAGTTCAGCACTTTGGTGGTCTTGTCCTGGCGCTCTCCGCGCATGTCCTGGAGCCCTTCTTTGTCAGCCTTATCTGCGAAACCCTGGAAATCGCCCATGTGTGACCTTTCGTCTGACAGGATGCGTTCCAGCAGCAGCCTAATATGGGACAGGTTAATGGCTTTAATATGCTCCTGGTACATTTTAATGGCGTCTTCTTCGGCCCTGACATCGTTTTTCATCCAGCTTGTCACCGTCTTGCCCAGGGTGCGCATCTCACCGCGTGTAAAGCTGGGTATGCCGCCTAATTTTGTTACAGCTTCGGCCAGCCAGTCCAGGTGCCGCATTTCTTCACGCGCTATGCCCTCTATCTCGCAGGCCATCTCTCCCTCACCGATGGCATAGGCATGCACAAGATACTGGATAATGGCGGCGTGTTCGCCCTCTATATCTTTGTTAAGCAGATCAATAATCTCGGATTTCTTCAACTCGACCTCCCTCAAATAATATTATAACCCGTGGCAGGTTTAAATGACTTTAATCGCAGGGAATTGCTGACAACGGTAACCGAGCTGGCAGCCATGGCCAGGGCAGCCAGCATGGGGTTGAGGAACCCGTACCTGCCAAGTACGAATTCCAGGGAAGCAGGGACGCCGCCGCTGATGAATAAGGGATAGAGTATGCCCGCCGCTACGGGTATCAGCAGCACGTTGTAGGCGAAGGCCCAGAAAAGATTCTGTTTAATGGTGGACATGGTGCGTTTGCTGAGCGCGATTGCCCTGACTATCCCTCCCATGTCCCCGCGCATCAGGGTGATGTCGCCGGCCTCCATGGCGACATCGGCGCCTGTGCCTATGGCGACGCCTATATCAGCCTGCGCCAGCGCCGGCGCATCATTTATCCCATCGCCAACCATGGCCACCACATGTCCCTTATCCTGGAAGGATTTCACTTCGCCGGCTTTATTCTCGGGTAAAACGCCGGCTATCACCCTGTCTATCCCGGCTTGCCGGGCGATGAAGTCGGCGGAACGCCGGTTATCGCCTGTTACCATCACCACTTCAATTCCCAGGGCTTTCAAGGACCTGACAGCGTCAAAAGCATCGGGTTTGAGAGTGTCGGCTACGGCAAAGAGCCCTGCAATTTTCCTGTCAACGGCGAGAAAAAGCACCGTCTTCCCCACGTCCCGGAACCCTTCAACTTTGCCCTGGACCTGACTGATATCAATTTCATTTTCGCGCATCAATAAGTCATTGCCGAGCAATATGTCACGGCCGTCCACCCCGGCGCTGATTCCGAAGCCCGGGAGAGCTTCGAACTTTTCGGCCTTAACCAATTCAGTGTGCCTGTCAAGGGCCATCCTGGTGACGGCCCTGGCCAGCGGATGTTCGGATTTCTGTTCTACTGAGGCGGCCAATATCAGCGCCTGATCTTCCGAGAATGGCGGAACGGGGAACATATCCGTCACCGCGGGCCGGCCAACAGTGAGGGTCCCGGTTTTATCTAATAATATGGTATCAACTTTATGTGCCCTTTCCAGCGCCTCCCCGTTCTTAATCAGTACTCCATACTCTGCACCCTTGCCGGTGCCGACAATAATGGCGGTTGGTGTGGCCAGGCCCAGGGCACAGGGGCAGGCAATTATTAGTACAGCCACGAAGTTGAGCAGCGCGTAAGTAAAAGATGGCTGAGGTCCTAAAGCCAGCCAGATAATGAATGTTAAGACTGCTATGCCCATAACGATGGGGACAAAATAGCCGGCTATAACATCTGCCAGGCGCTGAATCGGCGCCTTGCTGCCCTGCGCTTCTTCGACCAGCCTGATGATCCGGGAAAGGACCGTGTCTTTGCCGACGCGTATCGCCTGGAAATCAAAACTTCCCGTGGTATTAATCGTCGCGCCGGTAACCGTATCTCCAGCCTTTTTCTCCGCGGGCATACTTTCACCAGTCAGCATCGACTCGTCGACAGAGGAATACCCTTCAATTATTATACCGTCAACCGGTATCCTGTCCCCGGGTTTCACACGTAAGATATCGCCTGCCAATACATTTTCGATAGCGATATCCATGGCCGCGCCGTCACGTATCACGGTAGCAGTATTGGGCCGCAGACCAATCAGTTTCTTAATAGCCTCGGAGGTCTGCCCTTTGGCCCGCGATTCAAGAAATCGTCCCATCAGTATGAGCGCGATAATCATGGCGGACGTGTCGAAATAGAGCCCGTGGCCGATGCCGGCCTGCATGAAAAATTGGGGGAACAGCACTACCGATACGCTGTAAAGGTATGCTGCCGAGGTCCCGACTGCGATAAGGGTATTCATATCCGCCGTTTTATGCTTGAGGGCGCCCCACGCGCCTTTATAAAAACGCAGGCCTGCCCAGAATTGAACCGGTGTGGCCAGTACCCATAGGATGTAGGGTTTTAAGGCAAAATCGAAAGCATCAATCATGCCGAGCGCCATAATCGTGACGGCCACACACAGGGAAAAAATGAACCTGTATTTAAGGTCGCTGATCTCGCGTTGCGCGGCAATCGACGGCCTGTCCGTCCCGGCGCTTTCCTCACCGGGTGTATAGCCGGCGTCTGCCACGGCGCGGCGCAGTTCACCGGGGTCAGTAGCATCGGTATATTCAACCGTGACTTTTTCAGACGCCAGGTTGACGTTAGCTGATATCACGCCCGGCACGCCGCGCACCGCCTTTTCCACCCTCGAAACACACGAAGCGCAACTCATGCCTCCCACCGGGAAGATCAATTTCTTAATTATGCCAGGCCTCTGCATCAGATTTCTATGTGCTGTTCCCATACCCCGTGCAGGGTACAATAGGCAAAGGAAAAGAGGTGCTTGAAATCGGACGAATTTATCTCGAAGGCGTAGACTGGTTTACCCAATTCCGGCTTAAAGGCCTCCCTTCCCAGGTCCATCACGTGGCCATCTTTCTTGACGCCGAACGCCTGTATCCACACGATGTAATGTTCCAGCGTATTGGGGTGGGGGACTTCCCTGCCAACAACTATCTCCACCAGGTCCCTGCCCATTTTACCCTGCCCTTTAATCAACTCAATGGCAGGTATGTGCTTCTCTCTGCCTTCTGAAGCACGGCCCTTAACGATATCGCTGAAATGCATGACCTTGCCGGGTTTCTCCTTCTTCATGACCCGTTCGGCGACCAGCCTTGAATCCAGGCTGCCTATGCCGCCGCAATCAGGCGTGTAGCAGGTCACGTCATTGAATGCGCACTTCATCTTGCAACTGGGGCAGGGGTCGGGAGGCTTGGGCAACTCCACAACGAAACTGCATTTATCACACATCCAATAAGTCATAGCGGCTGCCTCCTGTTTATTTGTAACCCTGTTCCTTGTGCTTCTGAGCTATGGAACCGGCCAGTTTATCCAGGGACTTGAAATCATCTTCCCGCGGGTAGCCTTTTATATAGACCGGGTCAAGCACTTCCAGTTTAAGATTGCTCAGCATGCCGGTGACCTGCTCAATAGCGCGGCTGCCCCAGCCGAAAGACCCTATGACGGTGGCAAATTTGAGGTTGGGCCGCAGGGCGTTTACGAGGAAAGCGGCGTTAGCCGCCAGCGGGTGCGCGCCGCCCAGTACCGTGCAGGTGGCCAGCACTAACGTGGCAGAGTCGACTAAGGCAATGGCAATTTTGCCGGGGTCAGCGACTGTCAGGTCAAATTGTTTTACGTCAACGCCGTGTTCTATGAGCCCTTCGACCAGGTAATTGACCATGTCCCTGGTGCTTCCGTGCATGGAAACGTAAGGCAGCAGGACTACATTCCTCGGTTCACCCGATACCCACTCTTTATAGGCGTTTAATATAAATTGCGGTTTGGCGTGGACAGGCCCGTGGCTGGGAGCGATGATCCCGACCTGGTAATCCTTTAATTTCTCCAGGTTTTTCTGGACATTGGTCCTGAAAGGCATCATTATCTCGCCGAAATACCTTTTAGCGGCTTCATAAACCTGCCCTTCATCCTGGACATACAGCGCCGATTGCGCCAGGTGCGAACCCAGGAAGTCACAGGAAAAAAGTATTTTATCTTCCCGCAGGTAGCTAACCATCGTTTCGGGCCAGTGCACCCAGGGCGCATGGATAAACTCAAAGGTGCGATTGCCAAAAGACAGGGTGTCTTTATCGTTGACCGTGATAAAAACGCTTTCATCCAGGTGCAGCAGGTCAATCAGCATGCCTTTGCACTTGGGCGTGCAGACGACCCTGGCTTCCGGATACAGGTCAAGTATTACGGGTATGCTGCCGGCGTGGTCCTGTTCGGCATGGTTACAGACGACATAGTCAAGCCGATCAACTTTCAGGCGGTCGAGGTTATTCAGAAGAATGTAATCCAATGCGGGGTCAACTGTATCTACCAGGGCGGTCTTTTCGCTGCCGCGCACCAGGTATGAATTGTAGCTTGTGCCGTCCGGCGTAGGAATAAGGGCATCAAACAGGCGCCTGTCCCAATCAATAGCGCCCACGGCGTTAATGCCCGGCTTTATTTCGAGCCTGCTCACATAGACCTCCATTTAAATCATTTTAAACTGGCTTTTATCTGCCCCGCAGACCGGGCAGGTCCAATCATCGGGAATATCGGCAAATTTGGTGCCCGGCTTGATGCCGCCGTCGGGGTCGCCCTTTTCGGGATCATAGATGTAGCCACAAACGTCGCACTTGTATTTATCCATTTTGACCTTCTCCTCCTTTTTATCGGCTATATAGCTTGGCGCCGATTTCGGCGTGACGCCTCTTTTTACCTGCTGATAATACGCGTAGCTCAGAGGTTCTCCTTCCCTGATAACATCGGCGTCTATCAATTGGGCTATGAAAATAGTGTGGGTAGATACTTCTTTTTGGTCAATGACCCTGGCTTCAAGGTAAGCGAGTGTGTTATCCAGGACAATGGGGGCGCCGGTCTGTCCCTGCCTGTAATTAACGCCGGCCAGCTTATCGGTGTCACGTCCGCTCTTAAAGCCAAATGCGCCTATGAAATTGAGCGGCGTTTCCTTGGAGAGAATGGAAGCGGAAAAAACCTTGCTGGCCGAGATATATTCGTGGGTAAGGTTATTGCGGTTGATAACGGCCTGGATTATCTGAGGCTCTGAACAAACCTGTATCACCGTATTGGCAACCTGGCCGTTAAGCTTTCTGCCTTTGACGGATGAAACGATGAATAACCCGTAGGTTAGCGAATAAAGCGCCTTAGAGTTCATAGTAATTTGCCATCCTCCAAAATGTTACACATTTTAACAGTCCCTATGCCCCATCCAGCAAATGGTGCTCAGTGCGTGTAAACCAGTCCTCCGGGTCCTCCATATATTCTTTGTAATCAATCAGGGCAAGGTAGTGCCCCTGTTCCTCTGCCGACACGGCCATCAGGAATTTCTTGACAATATCAGATTCGTACCCGGCCG
>JBFYUA010000076.1:0-4545 GCA_041300305.1 Dehalococcoidia bacterium
TAAAAGAGCAGGTTGGTGATGGCCGCGTGATCTGCGCCCTGTCGGGCGGGGTGGACTCTGCTGTGGCGGCCAAATTGGTGCATGCCGCCATCGGCGACCAGCTCACCTGCATCTTCGTCAACAACGGTCTGCTTCGCCGGGAAGAGCCGGAGCGGGCGCTGGAGACCTTCCGCAAGAACCTCAATATGAACGTGGTTTACGTGGACGCCACGGACCTTTTCCTTGAACAGTTAAAGGGCGTTATAGACCCCGAGAAAAAGAGGATAAGCATAGGCGGCGAATTTATCAAGGTCTTTGAGAACGAGGCCAAAAAGCTGGGTAAAATAGATTTCCTGGCGCAGGGCACACTCTATCCCGACGTCATCGAGTCCGCCACGCCCGAGACCAAGGCGGCGGCCAAGATAAAGACGCACCACAACGTGGGCGGTTTGCCCTCCAAGATGGCGCTCACCCTGATCGAGCCCCTGCGTTATTTATTCAAGGACGAGGTGCGGGAAGTAGGCCTGGCGCTGGGCCTGCCCGAGGACATGGTCTGGCGGCAGCCCTTTCCCGGGCCCGGTCTGGCCATACGCATCATCGGCGAAGTGACACGGGAGCGGCTGGAGATATTGCGCGGCGCCGACTGGGTAGTGATGGACGAGATTAAGAAGGCCAGGCTATACCGGCAGATGTGGCAAACCTTTGCCATACTCACCGACCTGCGCAGCGTGGGCGTGATGGGCGATTACCGCACCTATGGCTACCTGGTGGCCGTGAGGGCGGTGACCAGCCAGGATGCCATGACCGCCGACTGGGCCAGGCTGCCATATAACCTGCTGGCCACCGTATCCAACCGCATTGTCAACGAAGTACCCGGCGTCAACCGCGTGGTTTACGATATCACCAGCAAGCCCCCTTCCACCATCGAGTGGGAGTAGGCTTGCCTGCTCTGCATATGAAGATAGCTGCCATCGGCGATCCCCACGGCAACATCGAGAAAATCACTAAAATCCCGTTTGAGGGCGTGGATATTGTTTTACTAACGGGCGACCTGGGGAAGACAGATATGCTGCGCAGGCAGGCCATGCAGTATCTCAGCATCCCACGACCCGGGCCGCGGGAAAAACGCAGCCAGGCCGAAGGTTTCCGGCAGGCTTTCCTGACCGCGCATGAAACAGCGCTCAAGCTGGCCGGTTACCTGGCCGGTTTCTGCCCGGTCTTCATCGTGCGCGGCAATGCTGACCTGTCCAACTACGACATCAGGAAATTTTCCCGCATCTTTGGCATCGAGCTTCCCCTTTTATACCAGTGTTTGAGCAAAATCCGGGGGGTGCGCCTGATAGATAACCGCGTGGCCGTTTTCAGGGGTTTGAGGATAGGCGGCATAAAATATTTTACCGATATCTGCTGGGCCGAGGAATTCGGGCTTGACGGTTTAGAGAAGGTAAAAAAGAGGGCGCTGCAGGATACCGGGAAAATCAGCAGGGCGCTGGGGCGCTTCGGGTCAGTTGATATATTGCTCAGCCACATACCTCCCTACGGCGTGCTGGACAGGGTCGATTCCGCCTCAGTATCCCCTGCCTGGATAGGCCGGCATGCCGGCAGCAAGACCATCCTGCAGTACATCCGCAAACGGCAGCCGCGCTACGTTTTTTGCGGGCATATACATGAAAGCGAAGGTTTTGAGAAGGTAGGGCGGACGGAGGTTTACAACCTGGGAATGGGCGGATGTAGAATAATCGAGCTATAATTTGACAAAGCTTTTGTATCTGCCTATACTTTTACGGCATGCGAGAAATTAGCGATAGTTGATTTAAGCATTTTCTTGGTGTATACTTCTACGGCTTGGTGAGTACACCAGGCTGTTTTGTTCTTTAACAAAAGAATAGTGATATTGATGAATGGTGTCTAATGTTCTAGTTGCAAGCGCAGCAGGATACAGGCCTTCCGGTCTTGTGTTCATGCTGTTGTAGGTCAAAGATAATAAGGGCACAGGGTGGATGCCTTGGCGTTAACAGCCGATGACGGGCGCGGCTCGACTGCGATAAGCCCCGGTGAGATGTCCAGCTATCTTAAGCCGGGGATTCCCTAATGGGGCAACCCATCTGGCCAAAAGCCAGATACTCGTAATGAGAGGATACCGGGGGAACTGAAACATCTTAGTACCCCGAGGAAAAGAAATCGAATGAGATTCCCGGAGTAGTGGCGAACGAAAGGGGAAGAGCCTAAACTTCGCCGGCTTAGTGGCCTTGAGGCCTATGCCGACGAGGAGTTGCAAGGTGCAGCGGATAGCGCTCAAGAGCTGTCGCAGAGTAAAAAACTTTTTACTAAATCAAAGGTCCCTGGAAAGGGCCACCATAGTAGGTGATAGTCCTGTAGAATAAAAGTAAAAAGCTCTGGTTGCATTCTTAAGTACCACGGGACACGAGAAATCCTGTGGGAATCTGGGGTGACCACGCTCCAAGGCTAAATACTGTTAACGACCGATAGTGAACCAGTACCGTGAGGGAAAGGTGAAAAGTACCCCGATGAGGGGAGTGAAATAGAACCTGAAACCCTGTGCCTACAAGCAGTCAAAGCCTGGATTTATCCGGGTGATGGCGTGCCTATTGAAGAATGAGCCTGCGAGTTGTTCTATGTGGCTTGGTTAAGCGATTTCAATCGCGGAGCCGTAGCGAAAGCGAGTCTGAATAGGGCGAATTTTGGTCGCATGGAGCAGACACGAAACCGTGTGAGCTACCCATGGCCAGTGTGAAACCCAACTAACCTTGGGTGGAGGTACGAACCCGTAAGCGTGGCAAAGCTTTGGGATGAGCTGTGGGTAGGGGTGAAATGCCAAACGAACTCGGAGATAGCTTGTTCTCCCCGAAATGCATTTAGGTGCAGCCTCGGATTACTAACTTGCGGAGGTAGAGCTCTGAATGAGCTAGGGGCCGTGAGGTTACCAAACTCAATCAAACTTCAAATGCCGTAAGTCGAATTCCGGGAGTGAGACCGCGCGGGATAAGCCGCGTGGTCGAGAGGGAAACAGCCCAGATCATCAGCTAAGGTCCCTAAGAGCGAGCTAAGTGGTAAAGGAAGTGATGTCGCTAAAACAGCCAGGAGGTTGGCTCAGAAGCAGCCACCCTTTAAAGAGTGCGTAACAGCTCACTGGTCGAGTGATGTCGCGCCGATAATTTAACGGGGCTCAAGTTCGCCACCGAAGCTATGGATCGCGCAAGCGATGGTAGGGGAGCGTTGTTATAGCAGTGAAGCTTCGGCGTAAGCCGGGGTGGAGCAGTGACAAGCGAGTATGCAGGCATAAGTAGCGTAAAGGCATGTGAAAAACATGTCCACCGGAAGTCCAAGGTTTCCTACGCAAGGTTAATCCGCGTAGGGTTAGTCGACCCTAAGCTTAACCCAAAGGGGGTAGGCGATGGATAGCAGGTTAATATTCCTGCACCACCATTTTTTCGTTATCAGCAAAGGAGGGACACAGTAGGATAGGTTGAGCGTGCCCATCGGACATGGTGCGTTCCTGATTCGAGGCGTGTTGAGGCAGGAAAATCCACTTCGACGTCAAGCTGAGGAGAGGGGGAAATTGCGGGGCAACCCAAGGTGACTCAACTGATTTCACACTGTCCAGAAAATCTTCGTTGCGAGAATTTATGGTGTCCGTACCGCAATCCGCCACTGGTAGACAGGGGTAAGTATCCCAAGGTGTTCGAGAGAACTCACGTTAAGGAACTCGGCAAATTAACCCCGTAACTTCGGAAGAAGGGGGCCCGCGCAAGCGGGGGCACGAAACCGTCTCAAGCGACTGTATAACATAAACATAGGTCTTTGCCAAGGCGAAAGCCGAGGTATAAGGGCTGATACCTGCCCAGTGCCGGAAGGTTAAGGAAAGAGGTCAGGGGTAACCCGAAGCTTTGAACCGAAGCCCCGGTGAACGGCGGCCGTAACTATAACGGTCCTAAGGTAGCGAAGTCCCTTGTCGGGTAAGTTCCGACCCGCACGAAAGGTGTAACGACTTGAGAACTGTCTCAACGTGAGACTCGGTGAAATTGAAATGGGGGTGAAGATGCCCTCTACCCGCAACTGGACAAAAAGACCCCGGGAGCTTTACTATACCCTGGTATTGGACTCGAGCTGAGCATGTGTAGGATAGGTGGGAGGCTATGAAGTCGGGGCGTCAGCCTCGGCGGAGCCAACGGTGAAATACCACTCTTGTTTGGTTTTGGTTCTAACCTGCCGAAATGGTGGGGACAGTGCCAGGCGGGTAGTTTAACTGGGGCGGTTGCCTCCCAAAAGGTAACGGAGGCGCCCAAAGGTCCCCTCAGCACGGGTGGAAATCGTGCGTTGAGTGCATTGGCATAAGGGGGCTTGACTGCGAGACCTACAAGTCGAGCAGGGACGAAAGTCGGGCAAAGTGATCCTACGGCTCCACGTGGAAGGGCCGTGGCTTAACGGATAAAAGCTACCCCGGGGATAACAGGCTTATCTTGCCCAAGAGTTCACATCGACGGCAAGGTTTGGCACCTCGATGTCGGCTCGTCGCATCCTGGGACTGAAGCAGGCCCCAAGGGT
>JBFYUA010000096.1:0-2861 GCA_041300305.1 Dehalococcoidia bacterium
GCTCTTCCGATCTAGGTTGATTTAAACGGCCTGCAATCTTTTATAGACACACTGCTCCCCGGTGTCAATCTTTTCTACGCGGTTAGAATCGACGGGAAATTCAGCAACATGAAGACCAGGAGCGTTCCTGCGCAGATCCAGCCTTACCCGCTGCTGACAACCGCCATTAAAGGCCAGCAGGTTTTGGAGTTTAAGGATGTTGAAGGAACTATGATCGGCTTCAGGTGCCCGCCTTACATAGAAGGCGTAAATGTGCCGGGTTACCACTTCCATTTCCTGGATAAGGATCGCAAACAGGGCGGCCACGTCCTCGAGTGTACGACATCCGATGTCAAAATAGTCATCGATAAGACCGCCGGCATGATTATGGCGCTACCGGACACCCCGGGGTTTAACGCGTTGAACTTTGGAGCTGGCAGCGTGGAAGGGCTTAAACAGGTCGAGCAGGGGAAGTAGGTAGGGCGGCGCCGCATTTTCACCCATTGCCAGCGAAGCGAAGCAATCTGTCCGCGGTGCGCCATTATTCTTTAAGCGCCCTCTGCTCCAGCTTCTTTGTATATAGCTCCCATTCGGCTTTTTCCGCGTTTGAAGCCCTCCAGAAAACGAAATTGCAGACCTTGCCGCCGGCCGGGATGGTGCAGGTGAATTTCACCTGCCAGTCAGGGCTGATCCAGCCTGTTTCGAAGAGAGCATCCAGCATGCCCTGCACCATGTAACGCTGCACACGGCAGTCGAAGGCGCTGTAATGGTCCTGGTGCGGGCACCAGGTTATATCGAAGCTGATCCTGTCTTCGCTCTCTATACGGGGCTCTTCCAGCGAAGCATAGTAAATGGTATTCACCACTGTGGCGAAGAAGCTGACGATCTCCGCTTCCCTGAGCCCTTCGGGTTTGCTTAATCCGCCGTAGGTTTGCCTGACCATGTCGTAGCCAATCCTGCGCAGCGAGTTGCTGACCAACTGCTGTCCTTTCTCGCCGAATTCCTTTTCGCAGTCCTTGAGTATCTCAATAACGGCCATGGCCTGCATAGTGCCCCACTGGAAGAGTACCGCGGGGTCGAAATCCGTCTTGCCCAGCACTTCTTCCTTAAAGCGCCTCAATCCCCTGGCATAAGGCTGGTCAAAACGGAATTTGTGCCAGTTATCCTCTTTACGGCTATTCCAGTGCGGCATGGCGTCCTCCTTCAGGGCAGATTTGGGATATATTACTACAGCCGCCGTCTTTTTGACACGTCGTCCCGCGGCGAAGTAAACTCATGAATCATGGTAAAACGCAGGAAGCTCAAGCCGTCGTGGATAGACAATCTGAAGATAAATATCAAGCAGGCGCTGGGCATGAAGATAATACTCTGCGATTCCTGTAAATATGACTACCGCCATGCCTGCCACCAGCCGGCCCGTCCCAATGCCATCTGGTGCCCCGACTACGCGAAGCGGGGCAGTTGAGCGTCTCCGGCTCCCGGTGCCCTGATGCAATTCAGTTTTGTGATACTGCCGGCGGCTGGCTGACCCTCAGTCCAATTCTGACCATCTCGTGACCTTCCACGACCATGTGAATGGAATACGCGCCGTACCTGGGGAATTCCACACCGTCGAAGCGTAATGCCAGACGGCCTGTGCTTTCTGTGCCCGAGGGAGGTCTGGGAATATTAAATTTTCCCATCAGCGCCGGCATTATCTCTTTGCCATCCTCGTCGATAAGGTGCACCTCGAAGTTTTTCTCGCCCGCTTCCACCACGGTAGCCCTCATCTGGACGACCAGGAAGAATGTGGGGTGCCTGGTGGGCATCTGGCCGGACATGATGGTATCGAAACCTATGCCGAGGGCGTTTATTTTGTTGGTCGCCTCTGCGTAATCGCAGATGAAAGCGAAATCTACTTGCATGGTTATTTATTCTACCACTTAATCTGACGGACGGCACCGGGCGTATAAAGTGACAGGGAGTGGTCTTTTCGTTGACTGTAACGCTGGCGGATGATATGATAAACCGTGTCCCGGGGTAAGCCGGGGAATATATGGATAGCGAACGTACTTTATACCTCATCCTGATCTTCGTCTGCCTCCTGTTGTCCGCATTCTTCTCCAGCGCCGAGGTGGCCATCATCTCCCTGAGCAGGATACGTGTCAAGCACCTGCTTTCTAACGATGTTAAGTTCGCTGACCTGCTGGACAGCTTTCAGAAGCAGCCTGGTATCTTCCTTTCAGCCATCTTGCTGGGCAATAACCTGGTAAATATCGCCGCGGCGTCACTGGGCACGCTGGTCGCCGTGAGCCTGTTGGGGACTAACCTGGGGGCGCTGGTGGCGACTATCTGCGTCACACTCCTGGTGCTGGTATTGGGGGAGGTGATACCCAAAACGGTAGCTACGCACAACGCCGAGAAAATCGCGCTGGCCTATACCATACCTGTGCAGCTGTTGATCTGGGTATTCTATCCAATTGTCTGGGTGCTGAATAAAATCGGCGCCGGGTTCACCCGCATGGTAACCGATGTGGGTGAAGCCAGGCTGACCGTCGATGAAGCCGAGATACGCACCGCTATAGACGTGGGCGAGGCCGAGGGGGTGTGGAAGGAAACCGAGGCCGACATGATACACAAGGCCTTTGAATTCCCCGACCGCCCGGTCAGCGACGTCATGCAGCCGCGTACGGAGATATCTTTTATCGAGGAAGGCACCGAGCTCGAGGAATTCCTCAAGATCTACAGCGAGCACCCGCATTCGAGGTTCCCCGTTTACCTTGATACTATGGATAACGTTATCGGCATGCTGACGGTCAAGGATGTGCTGATGGCGATGGCCAAAAATGAGATACACGAGCATGACCCGGTGGACCGGCTGATCCGCCAGGCGTAGTTTGTGC
>JBFYUA010000109.1:0-3878 GCA_041300305.1 Dehalococcoidia bacterium
GTTGATAACCATGGTACCCGCGGGGCAGGCCGATCTGGCCCAACCCAGCGCATCGGCGCATACAGTAGCGGGCGTCCGTGCGTTCATCCAATTGCCCAGCGGACTATTTGCCCTCGGACCCATGGTCGGTTCATTGACCACGTCCCAGTAATCTATCTTGCCGCAAAAGGCGGACACCGTGTCCCTGACGACCTTTTCCTGCATCTTTTGCATGTCATCGACAGCCGGAGGCGCCCAGACCGGCAGCGAATTGGCCCAGATCAACGGGGCGCCTTTAGTGACGATGCCCCTCTTTTTTGCCCAGTCTGCCATCATCAGCAGCATCGTTTCCGACGTTTGTCCCTGCTTCACCTCGTAGGCATGCCGGTAAAAAGGCAGAGTGCCGTAGTTAAAAAGGGCGACATAAGCGTCGGCCCACTGCTGGTTGACCGCATTAGGTCCGTTCTTGCCCAGCAGTTCCATATTCGACCCGAATAGGAAATCATGGTTTTGCTGTTCGTAATATATGCGCGCTCCGCGCACGGGCACGTTGTTATCATCCAGTACAGTTATGGCGGCATCGCCCTTGCGCACCTTCTCTATCCGGTCGTTGGCGCCCTGCAGGATAAACCATTCCCGCGCCGCGTTATAGTTTTGGACCAGCGGGTTACTTGCGTCTGCGCCGCCCGCGGAACAGGCTGTCGACGTTAATAGCAACGCAATTGCTATTACGGCAACCACTATTATATTAAGATATTTATTCTTCATATCCATCCCTGCGTCAATATGTATTGCTATATTTTAGCACAGCCAAAGGCCTGTCAACCGCCACCCCGGGGTTGACCTCAGGCCATTCATTGAACGGCGGCCCCGTCCCCCTGGTAACGCAGCGGCCGGTCGAGATTGCTTCGTCGCCTGCGGGCTCCCCGCAAAGACAGGTTAAAAGGGGCTCGTCGCAAAGAAGGGTTAACAGGGGTTCCCCGCATGGACAATTAAAGTGAACTACATGTTACAATATCCGGCATGGAAGCGCTTCCACTATTAAAGTACCTCGTTGAAGCAGGTATCGGCTCCCGCCGCCAGGTGGTGGCCGCCATCAAGCTGGGCCGCGTCGCGGTGAACGGCAGGCAGGCGGAGAGCTATACCATGCCGGTCTATGCGCAGGCGGACCGTATTACCTTCGACGGCAAACCTGTTTCCTTCCGGGCTAGCGACAGGATAGTGGTTATGCTGAATAAGCCGCTGGGGCTGTTGACCACCACCAGGGATGACCGCGGCAGGAAGACGGTGCTGGATATCCTGCCGGCAGAATACCGCGGCCTCGGCCTCTATCCCGTAGGAAGGCTGGACCACGATACGACCGGGCTACTGTTGCTCACTAACGACGGCAGCCTCACCTACCGGCTTACGCATCCCAGGTTCGAGCTGGGCAAGGAGTACCTGGTGTATATAGAGGTACCGCTAAAACCCGGGGAGAAAGAGGGCCTGGAGAAGGGTGTCCTGCTGGACGATGGCATGACTGCGCCCGCAACCCTGAGGGAAATAAGCTATGATCCTCCCTACAACTACAGCATTGCCATACATGAGGGCCGCACCCGCCAGGTAAGGCGCATGTTCGCCCACCTGGGATATACGGTCCGGGCCTTAAAGCGCGTCAGGATGGGTAACCTCAGGCTGGGGGAACTGGCGGAAGGTCATTTCAAAAAGCTGTCGGTCCAGGAAATAGCCTCTGCACTCAGGGAACATAAGAAATAAACCGGGCGTCCTGCGCCTGCGCGCTTTAGTATATAATACTTATATTGGGAGGTAGCATTGATGGAATATATATATTCGTTTCATGATGAGTGTGAGGACAAGGCAATCCTGGGCAATAAGGGGGCCAACCTGGTGATCATGACCAAACTCGGGCTGCCCGTTCCAGCCGGATTCGTGGTTTCCGTGCATGGATACAACGAATATAAAAAGAGCGGCCATTTATCTGAAAAAGAGATTTCGCAGGCGCTGGCCAACCTTGAGAAGGAAACAAAGGCCAGGCTCGGTAAAGGCCTCCAGGTTTCCGTGCGGTCCTCGGCGCCGGTATCCATGCCCGGCATGATGGACACGGTGCTGAATATCAGCGGATTATCCGAGATGCGGGCGGCCATCAGGCGTATTTTTGATTCCTGGGACAATATGCGCGCCATTGAATACCGCCGGCTCAACCAGATCTCCTCTGACCTGGGCACGGCAGCCGTCATCCAGACCATGGTATTTGGGAATAAGGACGCTAAATCAGGGACAGGTGTTGTCTTCAGCAGGGACCCCAGCACCGGTGAGAAGGGATTATTCGGTGAGTATATTGAGTGTGCGCAGGGCGAAGATATCGTCTCCGGGTCTAAAACGCCCGTCCCTGTATCACAGCTTAAATCGATCATGCCTGACATTTACAAAGAGCTGGTGAAAAAGGTCAACTTCCTGGAGACCCATTTCCGCAATATGCAGGACATCGAATTCACAGTTGAATCGGAAAAATTATATATCCTGCAGACCCGGTCGGGAAAAAGGAGCGGGCAGGCCGCGGTTAAAATAGCGGTGGATATGGTCCATGATGGGATGATTACCGTGGATGAGGCGATTCTGCGCCTCAAGCCCGACGACCTGCGGGCGCTTTTGCATAAACATATCAAGACAGCTTCCACGGCCCACGAAGCCCTGACCAAGGGCCTGGCGGCCGCGCCGGGAGCGGTAAGCGGCCGCGTGGTATTTACAGTCGATGAGGCGATGGTCATAGCCAAGAAAAGCATCCCCTGCATACTGGTAAGGCCTGAGACCAGCCCTGATGATATACAGGGAATCGCAGCGGCTGACGGAGTGCTGACCTCGCGGGGCGGCCTGACTTCACACGCGGCAATTGTAACCAGGGCCATGGGCAAGCCGTGCGTCTGCGGGGCCGAAGATATTGTGATAATGCCTGAAAACAAACTCTTTACCTGTAAAGGACAGGCCGTGCACCAGGGCGATACAATCACCATAGACGGCACGTCGGGCATGGTATATATGGGGACCCTTCCTCTGACGGAAGGGACGATGATAAAGGAGTTCGAAGAGCTGCTCACATGGTTAGACGGCGCCAAGCGCCTGGGGGTCCGCGCAAATGCTGATATGCCGGACATGATAGCGCAGGCCATCAAGCTGGGGGCCGAGGGCATTGGCCTGTGCCGGACTGAGAGGCAGTTCAACGGGCCGGAACGGCTTTCTGCCATACGTGAATACATCATGTCCTCGACTGCCGGCCAGCGGGCCATTGCATTGCAGCACCTGAGCAGGTTGCAAAAAGAGGATTTCATTGCACTGTTCAAGGAATTAAAGGGACTGCCGATAATCATCAGGCTTCTCGACCTGCCTCTGCACGAGTTTCTGCCCTCGGAAAAGGATACCTCCGACATTAAAGTAAAAGAGCGGATAGCCGAGCTTAAGGAGATAAACCCGATGCTGGGACACAGAGGTGTACGGGTGGCGGTCACAAATCCCGAGGTATACAGGATGCAGGTTGAAGCTATTGACGCGGCCATGAAAGAGGTGCCGGCCGACGTGTCAATAATGATCCCGCAGGTCATCACATTGCAGGAATTGATCATGATTAAACAGAATTGCGCTCCCGGTTCCGCCCTCAAGGTGGGGACTATGATGGAAACAGTGCGCGCCTGCATGAGGGCCGGGCGCCTGGCTGAGGTGGCGGATTTTCTTTCTTTTGGGACCAACGACCTTACGCAGGCCGTTTACTCTTTCAGCCGGGAGGATGCTGAAAAAAAGTTCCTTTCCACCTATCTCGAAATCGGCATCCTCGAAAATAACCCCTTTGAAATTATAGATATCAAAGGCGTTGGCCGTCTCATGGAAACAGCGATATTTTGGGCGCG
>JBFYUA010000153.1:0-5848 GCA_041300305.1 Dehalococcoidia bacterium
GGATCAGCCGGGCCGGAGTCGGAACAGCTCTGAAACCGGCTCAGATCGCCGTCTTTGTCAACAGCCTGCAGCGGTTCCTGGTGGAAAATACCAGGCTGGGCATCCCCGCCATAGTCCATGAAGAATGCCTGACCGGATTCATGGCCAGGGAGGCTACCATATTCCCACAGATAATCGGCATGGCCGCCGCCTGGGAGCCCGGGCTTGTGCAGAAGATGATGGAGGTAGCCAGGGGCCAGATGCTTTCTGTGGGCGTGCGCCAGGGCCTTTCCCCGGTCCTGGACGTAGCCCGCGACCCCAGGTGGGGCAGGATGGAGGAGACCTTCGGCGAGGACCCCTATCTCATAGCGCGGATGGGCGTGGCCTACGTCAGGGGATTGCAGGGTGACGATATCAGTAACGGCGTGATCGCCACGGTGAAGCATTTCGCCGGGTACGGCAAACCGGAGGCAGGCCTTAACCACGCGCCCTCCGATATCCCGCCGCGCATGCTGCGGGAAGTTTATCTTTACCCCTTTGAAAAGGCCGTCAGGGAAGCCGGCGTGTTGTCCGTCATGAACGCCTACCAGGAGATAGACGGCCTGCCCTGCGCCGCGTCCCGTGAATTGTTGACCACGATACTGCGTGGTGAATGGGGGTTCGATGGCATGGTAGTGTCGGATTACTACGCGGTGCTGATGCTGAATACCTTTCACCGGGTAGCTGCGGACCGCATAGAGGCCGCCCACCAGGCGCTGGCCGCAGGTATAGACATGGAACTTCCCAAGAACGACTGTTATACGGATGCTATCACGGCCAAAGTTGCCGCCGGTGGATTTCCTGTTGACATAATAGATCGCGCCGTTGCCAGGGTGCTGAAAATGAAATTCAGGCTGGGGCTTTTCGAGAGGCCGTACATCGAAAGTCCGGATGTGATAAAAATTTTCGATACCGCGGATAACCGTGCCCTGGCATTGGAAGCGGCGTGTAAATCCATCGTGCTTTTGAAGAATGAGAACAACCTGCTGCCGCTGGATAAGGGTAAAGGTACGATCGCCGTTATCGGCCCGCATGCCGACAGCGCCAGGAACCAGCTTGGCGACTATACCTACCCCGCGCATATCGGCATAACCGCCATGACGGCGGATTCGCTCGGCTGCAGGTTACCGGCGGAAGATATTCTGCCGGATACCGTGCCCGCGAGGGTGGTCACCCTGCTGGAAGGTATCACGGCCGGGGCGGAAGGCGCAAAGGTGATGTACGCCGGGGGTTGCGGCGTTAGCGATGGTTCCGAGGATGGTATCGCCGCTGCGGTGAGCATTGCTCAACAGGCGGATGTTGTGGTTTTAGCGGTCGGCGGTAAATCGGGATTGATGCCGGATTGCACTTGCGGGGAAATGCGGGACTCCGCGGAGCTGCGCCTGTCCGGTGCGCAGGAGCAATTGGTCAAAGCTGTATATGAAACAGGCAAACCGATTGTCCTGGTAATTGTGGATGGCCGGCCGCCGGCCCTGGGTTGGATGGCGGACAAAATACCCGCCATTGTAATGGCCTGGAAGCCGGGCGAGGAGGGTGGAAATGCCGTGGCCGGCGTGCTTTTCGGCAATTATAACCCGGGAGGTAAGCTGCCTGTGACCTTCCCCAGGAGCGCCGGGCAGGTGCCCATTTACTATGGCATCAGGCCGTCGGGAGGCAAATCTCAGTTCTGGGGGGATTACACCGATTCACCGGTGACTCCCCAATATGAATTCGGATTCGGCCTGAGTTACACTACCTTTGCGTTGAGCAATCTCCGGATTTCCCCTGCTCACGTTAAAGCCGATGAGACTGTCAGCATAAAGGCCGACGTCAAGAATACCGGCAGCAGGCAGGGTGATGAAGTGGTGCAATTGTATGTCAATGACGTGGTTTCCAGCCTCACGCGCCCGGCTATGGAGTTGAAAGGGTTCCGGCGCCTGTCATTGCAACCCGGCCAGGCCGCTACGGTTGAGTTTGCACTGCCGGTCAAGGAACTTGCGTTTTATGATATTAACATGAAGCCGGCGGTTGAACCCGGCGTATTTAGAGTAATGGTGGGCACGTCTTCTACAAACCTGGCCCTCAGTGGTCAGTTTGAGGTAGAGGGATAACATGGCCGGGCAGATTTTATTGGTTGCCCTGCTGATAGGTTTAGCGCTTTTAACTTTCTTGCTGTTTTACCCGGGGGCCGTATTCGTACTGGCACTCTTAATCGTACTTGTCTTTTATGCAGGCGCCGCCCTTACGTTGTTTTTATGGCGTAGAAACAGCAGGGGGCGCATCGTGGTCCTGTGTATTTCCGGCGCTATCTTCTTTTCACTGGCAACATTGGGATGCCTGAAGCTCACACAAAGCTTACGCTGGATAAATCAGGACCCCGATGTTTACCCGGACGGTCAAATCGTGGAAGGCCAGGCAGGGGGTATGATGTCTCTTGATACTGCCATCGCCCAACGCAATACATACGTATCGCCCGTGCTCACCCTGCGCGCCGGGGAGAAGGGGATAAACCGGGGAGGGGGTTTTATTTTACGCCTCGGCAAGATAATACCGGTCGGCGGGAAACCCAGGTTTTATGACTGTACCTACCAGGACATGTTCAGCAATACCCTGCAGGTCAATGATCCTTCAGGGCAGGGATTTGTCGGCGTGCGCGCGCCCGCTGGGGTCATGGTTTCCCCGGGCAAGCCGGATGCCCCCAATACCAGGGATTTTCTGCTTAATGCGTTCGTGACCGCCTGTGGTCCCTACCGCAATGACCGGAACTCCCCCATCTATTACCAGTTGAACGCAGCGCGCCGGCACGAGGTGCACCTCAGGTTGACGGAAGGCAGCCTGCGACCGGGTGAGTCCGTTGAATTGACCCTGGGAGACAGGTCAGTGGGTGGACCCGGTTGGATGATGCCTGTCGGCGAGGCGGATGCCGACCTGGTTGTCTACGCCGACGAGTCGGGCAGCGGGGATTACCGCATCGTTCCCTCGTATGCCACGCTGGAGGTCGGGGGAGGCCCGGCAGCTTCGCTGGAGGTCGTCTCCCCAAGTACGCCCGGCCTGGATGAAGAATTCACTTTTATGGTAAGGGCGGTGGACAGTGATGGTTTTCTGTCCATGAAATGCTCAGGTACCATCACCATGCTGCCGCAGGACGGTATCGAATTCGGCGCAAACACATATACCTTCCAGGCGGCGGACAAGGGCGCCGCGAAGCTGACGGCACGTGTCACCAAAGTGGGGACATACAACTTGAGCGTGCGATATGGGGCGGCGGGTAGGACTTACAGCAGCAATGCCCTCGTGGTCGGGCAAGCAGCGGGCGCACATATTTACTGGGGCGACCTGCACCAGCATACCACCTTGGGAAAGGACGCCAACCGCGCGCCGGAGTGGGTTTTTCAGAGGAACAGGGACGTTGACGGCCTCGATTTTGCCGCGGTCAGCATCCATGACCTGTTTGAATACTGGGGCCTGCCGGCTGGGGAGGATGAACTGGGCTATCTGCAGGAGCTGACGGAAAAATACAACTATACAGGGAGATTTGTCACCTTTCACGGATATGAATGGACCGGTCTGCCGCAGGGGCACCGCAATATATATTTTGCACAGGGAGAAACCCCGGCCTTTTTCTCCTACGATAAAATCAAAAGCCCGAATGCGCTCCGCGCGTCCCTGGCAGGCAAGCGCTATATGGCCATCCCTCACCACAGCGCCTGGCGCTTCATGTACTCCAATAGCCCCTACAACTGGGGTTCGCCGGACTGGGAAGAAGCACGGCTGGTTGAGATTTACTCCAAGCACGGCAGCAGCGACTGCTTTGAGGGGCCTTTCCCCATCCACCATGACGTCACGCCGTTCTTCATTTACCTCATGGGGGCCACCAGCAACAGGGCGCACCAGGGGGACGGCTCATACGTGCGGGAAGCCCTGGCAGGCGGCTATAAACTGGGAATCACAGCAGGAGGGGACAACCACTGGGCCAGGGGCGGCAAATCATTCGGGACGGGCATAACCCGGGATTATCCCCACGGCCTGCAGGCTGTCATTGCCACGGATTTATCACGGGCCTCTCTCTATGAAGCCATGTGGCAGCGGCATACTTACGGGACAACGGGGGCGCGCATCATCATTGACTTCAAGGTTAACGACTCGCTTATGGGTTCGGAAATCACTGCCGGCAACGGCAGTCCACCGCTGATATCCTATATGGTAAAGGGGACTGCCCCGGTCCGGGTTGTCGAGGTCTGGAAGTACTCGAAATCCAAAGGTTATGAGGCATTTAATTTTGAGGGCGGAGGTACCAGGGATGCCGAAGGTCAATTCAGCGACGGGGGTTTCAACGAGGATTCGTTTTATTTCATGAAGGTGGTGCAGGAGGATGGCAACCTGGCCTGGTCAAGCCCGGTTTGGGTGCAAAAATGAGCGGCGCTGAAACCGGCGGCGCCTTCTTCACGGATTGAAGACCGTGAATTTGCCGTTTTTGACGACCTGTACTATGGATGGGTGGACCGGTTCCCGTGAACCGTCGAAGCTGAATGAGCCGAGGGGTGTGGTGAAGTTAATGGTATCGGCCAGCGCATTGCGTATAGCGCTGCTCTCCCCGCTGCGGCCGCTCCGCACGGCATAAGCGATAAGCCATGTTCCCATATATGCCTGGGCGGCAAACTGGTCGGGTTTGACGCCGTAGGCCTTCTGGAAAGCCGAGATGAATGCCAGGTTCCTGGGGTTAGTATTACCGATATTCCAGGCGGTGCCGGCCATCACGCCTTCAGCATCACTGCCGGCTTGCTTTAACAGGTCCGGAGAGTTAAAGCCGTTGCCCCCGATGATCAGCCCGCTGTAACCAAGTGCGCGCGCCTGGCGGATTATCGTCGCTGCTTCCCTGGCCAGCGCCGATACTAACACCGCATCGGGGCCACCGGCGATAATTCTCTTAAGCTGCGGTTTGAAATCCGTGTCGCCACGCGAAAAAATTTCATTGGTAAGTACCTGCAGGCCGTTCTTTTCTACGGCGTTACGGAAAGCCTGGTAGCCGGCCCGGGTGTAGTCGTCATCCATGCCCCACAGGTAGGCTACAGTTACGATGCGGAGCTGGCTGGCGGCTGCCTTGATGGTACCGCCGATGACAGTCGATTCGGGCAAGCTGCAGCGGAAGATATAGTCGCCCATCGCGGTGATGCCTGGAACAGTGTTGCTCACCGCCACGACGGGTATGCCGTTTTTCTGTGCCACAGGGTCGGCCTGAAAAGCCTGAGATGACAGTGTCGGCCCGATGATCGCCGCTACCTTGTCGTTGTTAATCAGTGCAGACATAGCGGCGGCCGCGGATTCCCCGGTGGACCCCCCGTCCGCTACCACCATCCGTAATTCACGGTTGCCTCCGAGGTAATTGCCGTCATTGACTTCCCTGACCGCCAGTTCAACACCTTTTTTTTGTGAAACACCGTAGGCTGCTGCGTCCCCGCTTAATCCCAGCAGGGCGCCTAACGTAACGTATTGCTTCTGGTTGACCTTTACAGCGGCATCCTGCGCAGCAAAACTGCACGCAGAAGTGGTCAAAACGGAGAGCGAAATTGCCAGGAAAAGACGTATTTTATCCAATTTCAGCTATCAATATATTAAATTCAGTCGAGGTCTATGGCTTCTTTGCAATTGCGGCACTTCTTCGCGCCCCGGAACTGCGGGTAGCCGCAGTGAGGGCAGATGTAGCGCTTGTCCTCTTCAGCCATCCACTGTCCCGTGCTCACCTCACGCCAGCGCGGGATTGAGCGCAGGATGACTTTCTTTCCGATCGGTATGGGGAAATTGTCGATGAATTTACAGGGGAAATCGCTGCACTTGTGGCAGCCCTCAATTT